>JASJDB010000013.1 GCA_030065315.1 Xenococcaceae cyanobacterium MO_167.B52
CCCTCCAACTAAACTAAAAGTTTCTGTGGCTCTAACTTGAAAACCGTTTACAGAGCGATTAACAATTGCTCCAGGATTATCCCGAAATCTTAACCCAATAGGCTCATTAATCGTCAACAGAGGACTAACTGGATTACTAGCAGCAAATTCAATATTATTGGGAAACAGAATACTATCTGCGGTACTGCTATAAAATGAACCACCAATGTCCAAACTAGCATTTTCCCCAAATAGCATACCAATAGGATTAATTATAAATAAATTTGCACTACTGTTTGCTCTAATTAATCCGTCAATAATAGAGATGTTTCCCCCTGTTACGCGAGAAAAAATATTGTTAACATCACTAGCATTATTAAAGAAAGCTTCAGCACCAGTGGGTACAGAAAACTCATTAAAACTGTGAAATAAATTACCCCCAGCTTGATTACCACCGTCAATGCTAATACCATTACCAGTAGGAGTTAAAAAGCTATTAGTAGTTCCATCAGAAACGATTTGTGCCTTAACAGGAAGGGAAGTAGTACTCCCGATCAATAACCCTAAAAGTACCGAACACCAAGGTTTCATTAAGCTCATCCTCTAATAATACAACTCAAAAAAAGGCTCAGGTTAAACTAACTAACATCTTCGGTTTTGGGGGAATCTTCATCTGGAACTTGATACCAAACTCGAATAAACTGATAAAAAAAAGGTTCTTCAGCTAAAAAGCGAGTTTTTTCATCATCGATATCTCGCAAGACAACAGTTTCGATATTAATAATTTCGACCTTATTTTGTGCAAGCCACTGGTTAAGTTGATCGAGTAAGGAACTAAAGTTCTCGTATTTATCTTCAGAAAAAAATCCTCTTTGTTCAATAGCTTGAGGAAAAAAGTCTTTAAAACAAATCATATCTGTAGTCTCCATACAGCTAGACAACCTAATTATCCTGCAATTCCAGGATTAAATCTCAAAATATTCCTTTTTGGAACAATACCAAAACTACCTAAAATAAAGATAGGATAACTGTTTCCATCTAAGGGGAGGTTATGATGAAATTTAAAAACTCGCCACTCAACTTTACAAGCCTTGACCTAGAAATTGAAGCAATTCAGCGTTTTCGTTCTCTAGCACCTTTTCTTGACTCAGAATGTCTAGTTTTCCGTGAACTCAATCCCCGATCTCCTGTACTTTGTTTAGATTTGACTAATTGTCCCCAAGCTATGTATAGGGATATGGATCGGAAAGAATGGCAAGAATTTGCCGAACTGTTGTTATATTCCTCTCATTATCTAGGTTTAGCTAACTCTTTAGTGTTTAAAAACGGGGAGGAAATAGTAGGATGGATTAATTTTAAGTCTAAAATATATTTTTCAAGAGAGTAGTAAAAATATCCATGAATTCAGATATCCCTTTAGGCTCAGTAATTCAAGGTTCTCTAACTAAAGGATTAGAAGTTAGACTCCATCCTGATATTTCAGTAGAAGATATGCGAGTAGGCAAATTTTTGGTAGTTCAAGGGAGGAGATCGCGCTTTTTTTGTTTGTTGACAGATGTAGCTTTGGGGGCTTCCAGCGATCGCATTTTAGCCAATCCACCAGCTATGGAAGATACTTTTTTACAAGATGTCTTAGCAGGAAGTGGCACTTATGGCACAATTGAACTTGCTCCCATGCTAATGTTTACGCCCACCGCTACAGAAGAGGAAAGAAAAGAAAGACTCTCCCCAGAAGCAATTACCAATAAGCTAGGTAGTTTAGGAATCGAAACAAGTACGGAATTAGAACTATTACCAGTAAAAACCATTCCTGCTCACTTTAGTCAGGTTTATGAAGCCACAGAAAGGGATTTTCGTTCGGTTTTTGGTTGGGAAGATGACCCCCATCATCGCAATTTTGCCATTGGTCAACCTTTAGATATGGAAGTTCCGATATGTATTGATTTAGACCGTTTTGTGGAAAGAAGTAACGGAATTTTTGGTAAATCAGGGACAGGTAAGTCTTTTCTCACCCGTTTGTTAATTTCTGGCATTATTCGCAAAGAGGCAGCCGTCAATCTGATGTTTGATATGCATTCAGAATATGGTTGGGAAGCGATGAAAGAAGGAAAACAAGTTAGTACAGTTAAAGGATTACGACAGTTATTCCCTGGACTGGTGGAAATCTATACCCTTGATCCTGAATCAACTAAAAGAAGGGGGGTTAGGGATGCCCAAGAGATGTATCTTAGTTATGACCAAATTGAAATCGAAGATTTGAAGTTAGTCGCCAAAGAATTAGGTCTTTCTGATGCTGCAATTGATAATGCCAATATTCTCTGTAATGAATATGGCAAATCTTGGATTCTGCGGTTACTCAATATGACCAATGAAGACATCAAAATTTTTTGTGAGGAGAAACAAGGACATCAAGGGTCAATAATGGCATTGCAACGTAAATTGTTGCGGATGGAGAGTTTAAAGTATATCCGTTCTGCCTGTCCCCATAATTATATTGACCAGATTTTACAGTCTCTGGATGCAGGAAAGCACGTCATTATCGAATTTGGTTCTCAATCCAATATGCTTTCTTATATGTTGGCTACTAATAAGATCACGCGACGTATTCACGCTAGTTATGTGAAAAAGGCGGATAAATTTTTACAGACCAAAAATCCTTTAGATCGTCCGCGACAATTGGTAATTACTATTGAAGAAGCACACCGTTTTTTAGATTCTAGTATTGTTCATCAAACGATCTTTGGTACAATCGCCAGAGAAATGCGAAAATATTTTGTAACTCTGTTAGTAGTAGATCAACGTCCTTCAGGGATTGATAATGAAGTAATGTCTCAAGTTGGCACTAGAGTTACTTGTCTGCTCAATGACGAAAAAGACATCGATGCTATTTTTACAGGAGTTGCTGGTGCCACTGGCTTACGCTCAGTTTTGGCTAAATTAGACTCTAAACAACAGGCTTTACTATTGGGTCATTCCGTACCAATGCCAGTAGTAGTGAGGACTCGTGCCTATGACAGTCAATTTTATCAGGAACTGGGCTGTTGTGATTGGGGTGATGAGACAGACGAAGTAGTTTTTGCTGCTGCGGAAATCGCTAAAGCGGATTTGGGGTTTTAAACTCTGGTTAAGTAAAAGCTAAAACTGGCGGAGTTTCTCCTTCTGATTTTGTCAAGTTGGCGGTGTATTTTTCTAAGGTTTTAGTAATCTTTGATTCGTCTAAGGGGTTAGTTATAAAATCAGAAGCACCAACCAATTTAGTTCTCATGCGATCAGTTATAGATTTACCTTCTGATAGCATAATAATTGGAGTCTGATTAAATTTGGCAACTCGCTTGATTTGAGAACATAATTCATAGCCATTAACTACGGGCATGGCAACATTAATTAGAATCAAATCGGGATTATATTCAATTAAAGAAGTAATTGCTTGAAATTCGTCTTCGATTGCTAAAAATCTGCCTCTTGACCTAGTAACAACTTGATCTATTATTTGGTTAATCTGTTGATTATTGTGAATACAAGCAACTGAAAATTTGGCTTTTGAGCGATGATATTTTAAACATTTTAATCTGTATTTTTTGAGAGTAATGTTATTATTAACATCTGGTATTTCTACAAACTCTACTATAGATTCAGTGAGGTATGATGTCAGAGATAAAGCTAATTTTATGACATTTTTATTGAGTCTCAGAGCTAAATCTCGCAAACTCAATTTACCATCAAAAAAATGAATCAAGTGACTATAAGTATCTAAATCAACTTTTTGTTGTAATTTTTGACTATCTATGACTTTTGGAGCATGATTTAAGGAAATATTTTTAAAAATAGATTGCTGAGAGAAAGTTTTATCTTGTTCAATATTCTTAAGGATGGCGTGATAATCAATAATTACTAATGAGGGCTTGAAGCCATAATTCAATATATTAGATGGACTATCTTGTTTAAGAGTATAGCTAACATCCCATTTTTTATGTTCTTGTATAATATCGAAAAACTTTTCTTGAATTCTAGTTTCTAAAATTAACTTTACTTTATCATTACTAATGATTTTTTTACTAGCTAGTAAATATAGAGTTTGGTATTGCGGGCATTCATAGTAGCTTTTAGTAGCAGAACCTAGATCTTCACAATTAATTTCAGGACAAAATTTGATTAAAATTCTGAACCAAGAACGATTGGAATGGTAGCCTCCATTAATCCAAATCAATTTACCAAGCAAAAAATATAATTGCCATTGAACAGAATTTTGGGATTCGATCAATACTTTACCCGTAAATTTATTATGTTCTGCATTAACTAGTAAATCACCAAGAGTAAGAGATAGTTTCATTAATTTCTGAGTTAGAGATAACAATATATATATATGTTGGTTTCAAATAGTTTGATCGATTTTTAAAATCAATTATTTGCCAGCAAGCATAGCCATAAAGTAACTTTTCTATTGGCTAAGTAACCAGGTAAAAAACACGGATTTTAGCAAAAAAATTTTCGTCGTTTAGGTTTAAAAGTAAGTTAACCAGATACAATATTGCTGCAATGATGATGTATTGATAAACCTTCTGTGAAAAATTCCAGTTTTGATCGCTTTAAACCTATTGCCTTTTTAGGGAAAAACACTCAGGAAATTAAGACCATTAAATCTCTATCCCAAAATTTAGCAGCCACTGTATGGCTACCAAACAGTAATAAAACTTTACCAAACCCCAAATTAGTCTCAGACAATCTCAAATATTATGATTGTAGTTTATCCGAACATTTGACTAAGATCTGGGAAAAATACCGAGCCTTGGTATTTTATCTTGCTACTGGTGCAGTGGTTAGGTTAATTGCACCTCTCTTGAAAGACAAAAATTCTGATCCTGCGGTGATTGTAATTGATGCAGCAGGGAAATTTGTCGTTAGTCTGTGTAGTGGACATCAGGGAGGGGCAGACTTATTAACTAAGTTGATTGCCTATGAAATTCACGCTATACCAGTAATTACTGGTGCTTCGAGTAGTTTACAGTTGCCTGCTATCGATATTTTGGGACATGCTTATGGCTGGAGTAAAGGAGAGGGAAATTGGACAGGAGTAATGGCTGCTGTGGCTCGTAAAGAGAGATTAGCAGTTATTCAGGAGGCTGGTAATTCTCTATGGCATCAACAGCTAGAAGATAATATTTTCGATTTCGATTCTAGTAATATAGGTCAGTCTTGTATTTGGATTAGTGAGCGTCAAAGAAATTTAAAGCAGTCAGAATTACCTCAAGTGCAATGGCATCCGAGAGTATTATGGATCGGCATAGGTTGTGAGAGGAATACTGCTAAAATCTTGATTGAACAAGCAATTGTTACTACTTGTGACCAATATCATCTAGCTCATAATGCGATCGCAGGAATTGCCACTATAGATATAAAAAGGGATGAAGTAGGTATTTTGGAGTTGTGTGATGCTTGGAAACTACCCCTTAAAACTTTTACTTCTGAAAAGTTGCAACAAGTTACTGTCCCCACTCCTTCGGAGATAGTAAGAAAAGAAGTAGGTACTGCTAGTGTGGCTGAAGCTGCTGCGATATGTGCAGTAGCAAAAGATGCAGATTCTTTGATTGTATCCAAGCAAGTATTTAAAGAACCAGGTCAATCAGGAGGGGTGACAGTTGCTATAGCCAAAGCTGACAAGGAATACATAGGAAGAACTGGTAAACTTTATCTAGTAGGAATTGGACCAGGTAGCTTAGATCAAATAACCTCTGCTGCCAAGGTAGCTATTACCGAAGCCGATGTAGTAATCGGCTATTCTCTCTATCTCGATCTTATTCAATCTTTATTCCGTCCCGAACAAATTATTGAGTCTTTCCCCATTACCCAGGAAAAACAACGGGGAGCAAGAGCTATTGAATTGGCAGAATGGGGTTTAACTGTAGCTATGGTATCCTCTGGAGATTGTGGTATTTATGGCATGGCTGGCTTAGTATTGGAGCAACTAAAAGGGAAAAACTGGGATGGCAAAACTCCGAAAGTAGAAGTATTTCCTGGAATTTCGGCTCTCCAAGCAGCCGCATCTAGGGTTGGTGCGCCTCTGATGCACGACTTTTGCGCTATTAGTCTCAGTGACTTGCTCACTCCTTGGGAAGTGATCATAAAACGTTTAGAAGCAGCAGCAATGGCTGACTTTGTTACTACATTATACAACCCGCGATCGCAAAAACGGACAGAACAAATTATTAAGGCACAGAAAATCTTTTTAAAACATCGAGATAAGGATACACCTGTGGCAATTGTGCGCTCAGTTTATCGGCAGGAAGAGCAGATTACAATTACTACTTTAGAAAAAATGCTAGATCACGCGATCGATATGTTAAGTACAGTTATTATTGGTAACAGTAATACTTGCAATCATCAAGACTGGATGATTACTCCCAGGGGATATTTGGATCATAAATAGTCGATGCACAATTAATTTAATGGTTGAGATTAGGTATTAGGTATTAGGTTTTAGGTTTTAGGGGTTAGAGAATAGGGAATAGACAAATAATTCTGCTTAGGTACTTATTAAGTAATTGCGATCATAATACTATAAAATATAGTACAGGATATGCGATCGCATTATTACAAAATTATTTTACTACTTTAGTCCTTGATTTCTCTGGACAAAATAATTGCATAATACAGAGGCACATGACCTACAGTATAGATATCTTTAGCTGAAACTCTAATGTGTCCTCGCGCAGTCAAAATTCCTGATCCCACCAACCAACCGACCCAAATAATAGCAAAATTTTGGATATTGCTAGTGGGAGTAAACCAGTATGAAGATAGGGAGTTACCATCTTTACAATATTCTGCCCTAGACTGCCAGGGTTTAGGGGAAGCACTCACTGAAACTACAAATATCACTAGAGAAATTACATTACATCATGACTTCGCTGCTAACAAACCAACTTTAAATACTGTACGTGAGAGTTTAAAGCGTATCATCTCATCTGCCCAATCCAGAGATACTATCTTGTTCTATTTTTCGGGACACGGAATTTTAGATAGTGAGACACAAGAGGTATATCTTTGTTTAGGAGATACCCAAAAACAAGATTTAGCTAATACAGGGTTAGCTTTAAATGATGTTTTGCAACTACTCAAAAACTGTCAAGCAAGTCAACAACTGGTATGGTTAGATGCTTGTCATAGTGGGGGAATGACCCTGCGGGGTACAAGCAAAATATCATTACCCAATCCTACTACCCAATTAGTCCAAGTTTTAAGGCAAAAAGCACGACAAAGCAAGGGTTTCTATGGATTGTTATCTTGCGATGAAACTCAGCAGTCTTGGGAGTTTCCTGAATTGGGACATGGCGTATTTACCTATTATCTGATGCGGGGTTTAGCAGGAGAAGCATCAGACTCCCAAGGAATCATCGATGCGGATGGATTATATCAATATGTCTATCATCAGACTTTAAGATATATAGACCGCAGTAATCAACAAATACGCCTAATTAATCAGCAAAAAAGCAGTAGGGGAGAAAGACAGTTACAGTCGGAATATCCCTTACAAACTCCCAAGCGGATAGTAGAAGGCTTTGGCAAAGTTGTAATTGGGAAGCGTCGAGTTAAGGGCAGAAGTAGCTTACCTCGTCAAGCTTTAATTATCGATGGTTTGGGAATGAATCAAACTACATTAGATTTGAGCAAAGTGTTACGGGGGAAAGGAAAGTTTAATTTGGAGTATTTTCCCTCCAGTAATAAAGAATGGAAAGATGTTCAAGATGCCATAGAATCTTGTCTAAATACTACTGCTATCCCTGAATCGGAAACCACAACAGCACTATTGTATTTGCGGGGTAGAATTCAATATGGTAAAGCAGGGGAGGCTTGGTTAGTATTCCGAGATGGCGCATATATCTCTAGAGAATGGCTGCGACAAATCTTACATAAGTCTCCTGTTACCCAACAAATCATCATTCTCGACTGTCCTCAGGGAGATGGTATTACTGATTGGATCGAAGAATTAAAGTTAGACTATGATCGCGGACAGTGCATCTTAGCTTATTCTAGAAGTAAGAATCTGAATACTCTCGATCAAACTTCTGTACCCCATCAGAATCAAATACAACAATTTACCCAAACCTTAATCTCTACTCTACAGACCAGTGACCCAGAAATGGGATTATCTGTAGCAACTTGGATCTCACAACTGCAAATAGAATTAGCAGGTAGTAATATTATTCCTCGTATCTGGTTATCTGGGACAAGAGGGGTAATTGAAGTTTTACCAGAAAAGAATCGTAACCGCAGCCATAGAGATCCAGAGGACTCCACTATTTTGGATATTAATGTTTGTCCCTATATGGGTTTACAGGCATTTACCAAGGATAAGGCTCAATACTTTTATGGTAGAGAAAACCTAGTTCAAAAACTAATTAATTTAATTAACCACAAAACTACTTTAGCAGTAGTGGGGGCTTCTGGTAGTGGTAAGTCTTCTGTTGTCCAAGCTGGGTTATTTTATCAACTCAGTTTAGGAAAACAAATCCCCAGAAGCGATCGCTGGATGCTAAAATGTTTTCGTCCTGGTAGTAACCCTTTCCAGTCCTTGGCAAAGTGTTTAGTAGAAGAAGGGAATCAGAAACAACAAGCTCAACAGCAATTACAAATCGAAGGCTTGTTATATCAAGGGGCAGAGAGTTTTATTCAGTGGTTACGGACTCGTACTGCACCAATGGTAGTGTTAGTCATAGATCAATTTGAAGAATTGTTTACTCTTACAGCAGAAACTGATAGAACTCAATTTATTAGTTTAATATTAGAAACAATCAAGTATGCTGGGGACAGATTGCGCTTAATTTTCACTATTAGGGCTGATTTTGTCACTTCTTGTCTAGAAATTCCCGAATTATCCTCAATATTACAGCAATCTAGTGTTTTAGTTCCTCCCTATCTCACAGAATCTGATTATCGCAACGCCATTATTAAACCAGCTAACCAAGTAGGCTTAAAAGTTGAATCTGGACTAGTAGAAATATTACTTCAAGAGTTAGATGGGGCAACAGGGGACTTACCTTTACTCCAGTTTGTTTTACAAAAACTTTGGGAAAATCGGGAAAGAGGCAACTTAACCCTCCGTGCCTACAGAGCAATAGGTGGCATCAAAGGTGCATTAGAACAACAAGCACAAGAATTGTATGACAGTTTAGACGAAGCGACTCAACAATGTGCGCGATGGATATTTCTCAACCTTACTAAAATTGGGGATGGTACAGAAGACACTCGTCGTCGCGTCACCAAATCAGACTTAAT
The DNA here is from genome assembly GCA_030065315.1 of Xenococcaceae cyanobacterium MO_167.B52. Taxonomy (GTDB): domain Bacteria; phylum Cyanobacteriota; class Cyanobacteriia; order Cyanobacteriales; family Xenococcaceae; genus JASJCP01. The sequence continues at coordinate 9,253 of JASJDB010000013.1, forward strand.
TGTTGCCAAATATCCTGCTGAGTTGGTTGAAGAAACCCTACAAAAATTAACCGCAGCCAAATTAATTGTGACCAATTTAGATCGCGATATTGCAGGAGGAACTAGTCGCAGTGGAGACACTGCTCCTGATAACGATGAATTGCTACAACAAGCAATGCACCAAGAAGCAACAGTAGAAGTTATCCACGAAATTTTAATTCGTCACTGGTCAACCTTACGATGGTGGTTAGAAGAAAATAGAACTCGCTTACAACTCCAAAGACAAATCGAACAAGCTGCTATGCTATGGCAAAAAAATAATCAGCAACCAGACTTTTTATTAAGAGGTGTTAGATTAGCAGAAGCGGAAGATATTTACCTTAAATATAATGATGAGCTAACCACAGTAGCACAACAATTTATTTCCGCTTGTATATTTGAGAGACTAAAAAAAGTTAGGAAGGCTAAACAACAACTACGACGTACTCAAATCACTGCTACCACTTTAGGAATATTAGGAATAGCAGCAACAACCTTTGCAGGATTAGCTTACCGTCAAAAACTAATTACCCAATTAGAAAATATCAACACCATGAATGCTTCATCAGAAGCCTTGTTATTATCTAACCAGCAACTAGAGTCGGTGATGACTAGTATCAAAGCTGGAAAACAATTTCAAAAAATAGGAAGTTTTGGCAAAAAATTAATCTGTCAAGACAATTGGCAACAAACTAAAATTAAAACTGCTGCTACTTTACAACAAGCTATTGACGGCACACAAGAAATTAATCGCTTACAAAGTCATAGTCAAAAAGTTAATGCTGTAGCTTATAGTGCCGATGGTCAATTAATTGCTACTGCTAGTGATGACAACAGTATCAAGATCTGGAATCAAAATGGCGAGTTACTAGATACTTTATTAGGACATACAGATAGAGTAACTAGTATTAGTTTTGAAGCAATAACTAATTCTTTTCTGGAAACAGAGCAAGATAATTCTAGCAATTCTTATCTTTTGGTATCTGGTAGTGCTGATGGTAGTGTTTTTTTATGGCACATAGAAAACCAGGAAGGTGAAAAAATTAATCAATTTATAGGACATAAAAACTGGGTAACAGATGTTATTGCTAAAAACAATCTAATTATTTCTGCAAGTCGTGATGGTACGATTAAACTTTGGCGTAAAGATGGAACATTAATTGATACCCTATCAAGTCACCAAGGATGGGTTAATAGTATTAAATTGTCTCAATCTTATCTAGTTTCTGCTGGTGAAGATGGAAAAGTAATTTTTTGGTCAACACCGCGATTGGATATGCTCTTATCCGAAGGTGCCCTAACCCTAAAGGGTACACCTTCGGATAAGGATACACCTTCGGATATATCCTTTAGGACTAACCGAGAGCATCCCTCGCGATCAGTCAATAATAATCAAGTTAAACCAGTAAAAACCATTACTGCATCCGAAGACAGTATTCTTGATATTGCTATTAGTAGTGATGAAAAAACCATTATTACTATTAGTGACTATGGTGAAGTTAGTTTGTGGAGTACAGAAAACAGTCGCTTAATTAATACTTTCGCTAATAACGAATCAATTTATAGTATTACTTTTAGTCCAGATAATCAATTATTTGCTTTAGCAACTGGTAGTGGCACAATTAATGTATATAGTAGGGATGGAATTTTACAACAAATTTTAAATGGACATCATGGAGAAGTTTTAGATCTTGTTTTCCAACCGATTCCTGTTAAGCAAAATTTATCCCCAAAAGAATTAAATAATAAATATATCTTAGCTTCTGGGGGAATAGACAAAATTGTGAGATTATGGGAAATACCTCAGCCTCCCAGTTTACTAGCGGGAGGTATATATGACATTGCAATTAATCCTCAAAATCCTGATATTTTTGCTACTGCGGGATTTGATGGAAAAATTAATGTAAGTGAAAATAGAAGTGAAAATATTAACCTTTTGCAGAAAAATATTTCAGCCCATCAATCTACAATTGAACAACTAGAATACAGTCCCGATGGAAAATATTTAGCTTCCGTAAGTAGTGATAAAACAGCAAAATTATGGGATGCTAAAACTTTTGATTTGATTCTTACCTACCAAGCTGAAAATACTAGTATTAATAGTCTTACTTTTACTCAAGATTCTGAATCTATTATATTAGGTCTTGAAGATAGTAGTATCAGAGTTTGGGATATTAAAAATAATCTTATTACCTTAACTTTAGAAGGGCATAAAGATAGTATAAAAGCAGTTGCAATTAGTCCTGATAATAAATATATTGCCTCTGCGGGTTACGATAAAACTATTAAAATCTGGAATTTAGCAGGAAAATTAGTAGATAATGTTGAGGCACACAATCTAGCTATTAGTTCATTACAATTTAGCGCATCCTCCAAAGAGCAAAATCAATATTTATTAGCCTCTGGAAGTTGGGATAATAATATTAAACTGTGGCAAGTATCAACATCAGGAAAAATCAATCCTAACCCTCTACAAATCTTATCAGAACATCAAAAAGGTGTCACAGATTTACTCATAAGTAAGGATGGTAATTTACTAATATCTGCTAGTGCAGATCGCACTATAAAACTTTGGAATGCTAAAAATGGAATATTACTAAAAACCTTACGAGGTCATATTTCTCAAATCAATAGTGTTGCTTTTAGTAACAACGACAAAACTATTATTAGTGCTGATGAACAACAAGGCTTATTTTGGTGGAACTTGGAACTAGATGATCTTTTAGCAAAAGGTTGCAATAAACTGGACAATTATCTTAAATACAACTCTCATAATAGTATTTATAATCGTCAGGTTAATATTTGCAATTAAGCATTTTTATAATCATGAAGATTAACGAGCAATCATCAAAAATCCTCTGGTTTTACCAGACGTAGAATCTAGAGTATTCATTGCTTCCCACAGAGATGAAGCAGAAACCCAAACAGGAGAATATCGGTAACGAGCTACATCTAAAATCAAAAATCGATCAGATGATTCATTATAGGCAACAATAGGTGAAATATGCCCTCCTCCTTTTTGTCCCATACTTCGCCGTAAATAATTAACTACTAGAAAATTTTTGGGTTGTTGAAGATTTTGGATCGCCAATTGACGGAATTGCTCCAAAGCAATATCTTCCCCATGAAAAGTTCGCACTTTTACTCCATAGGTTTGAAAAATTCCTGCTAATTCTTTTAAAGTCATACCCTGTTTTCTAATTAATTCAGGTTCAATAACATCACGTATGGACTCATTTTCTAGGACATTTTGTTGAGTAAAAAAACGATAGGAAACAAACCCAGGAATATTATGATTTTCAGAGACAGGTGCTTCAACTTCTAAAGCATTTAGTACCATAGCTAGGGTGGCAACCCCACAGTAGGCAAGATTATCTTGTGTTTCAAATTCTAGTGACAGAGGTAAATAGTCGCGACGAGCTTCACTGGTAAACAAGAGTTTTTCCCCTAATTCTGAATCCAAGACAATCAAATCTTCAGCTAATGATTGTGTTTGAGCGATGCTGGAAGGGAAAAAAGTTGTTGCAGTGGCTAAAAACAACCAGGGAAAGGTCAACTTGATTACACTTTTAACCATGACTTACTTGATCTTTTTACTGAGAGAATCTTAGCCAAAATCCTGTTGTATTTCAATTTTAAAATACGGGCGGGAATTCCCGTCCCGTTCAGGGGAAGCGGATGAGATCGAGTGCTATGATGGGAAGTTATGTTTAGATACGCTTAAAAAGCGATCGCTGTTGCCATATTAGTGTTAGTGGCTCTGGTTTAGGCTTATCTATCGCCCAAGCTATTGCTCACGCCCATCAAGGTAAGATTCAAGTAGAAAGCAAATTAGGGGCAGGAAGTACCTTGACAATTTTCTTACCATTACAGCTTTGAAATTAGAAGATATATAAAATCAATTTCTTCTTTTATTTTGGAGTCTAAATCAAAGCTTGTAATCTTTTTTCGCATAGATTAAGTAAAGCTTCTGTATAGGCACGACGTTCAGGAAATTGATTACTAAGGTAAATATGACGCACTAAGGTTAAAGTTGTATAGCCTATAATAGCTTGAGTATCTTGTTCTTTGGTAAGTTTCAAGAATTCTTGCTCTAAAGCAATTTCTCGATCTTGGAGAGCTATTACATTCCCCAAAGTTCTTAGACTATATTCAGTAATATGTCCGATAAAGTTACCAATATCTAAACTAGGATTACCTTGGCAATATAAATCGAGGTCTAGTAAATAAAAGTGGTCGCGATCAACTATAATTTGATCGAAATAAAAATCTCGATGAATCCCACAAACTTGATTTTCTGGGGTGTTTGCACCTAAAATATGACACTTTTCTAAAATGTTTTTAATGCGATCTTGCCAGTGAGGATAATCTTTAAGAACTAGAGGTAACTTTTGCTCTAATATTGCTAATTCATCCACCATTGTATGACAGCGATCAGGAAGAATATTAGCTTGATGTAGTTTATAAGCAATATGAGCAACTTTTTGACTGATCTTAATTCCTTGATTTGTTGTTAATAAGGGAGTTATTATTTGTCCAGGAACTTTTTTTTGTAGCCACATTTGCCACTGAGGAATAATCCCTATAGGTTCAGGAACCGAAATTTTGTCCTTACTATTATTATCAAATCCACTACACCACAGTTTTTTTTGTAGTTCATAACTTTTGTAGTCTGTTCCTTTGGCGCGAACTTTACCAATTAAGATTAGAGTTTTTTCTCCCTGGAAAGTATATTCAATTAAGCAACGTTTCTGAGGTTTGTAGCGAATTACTTTAATTTCTGTAAGTTTCAATTTGTCAGTAATAAAAGCAAGATGTTCTTGAAATATATCATTAACTTGAACTGGGCAAACAGCATCTTCTAAAAAAGACATTTTTGGGTCTTGAGTAATATTAAATTGATCAGTGACGATCCAATTTGTCATTGGGGATTAGTTAGGAGTTAGTTATTAGTTGTTATTTATTGATAAATGATTTCTTGAAATTTATTGTTATTTTGCATTTGATAAATTTGAGCGTAGCGTCCATTCCGATTCATTAAATCTTGGGGATTCCCCTGTTCAATGATCTTGCCTTTTTCTAGATAGACGATGACATCTGCTTGAGCAGCAAAAGCTAGATCGTGAGTGATTAAAAAAGTAGTTCTGTGTCGAGTTAATCTTTGTAAAGCTTCAATTACTGCTTGTTCGTTTTCCCTATCTAATCCTGTGGTGGGTTCGTCTAAAATTAAAATTGGAGTACGGCGAATTGCAGCGCGAGCGATCGCAATTCTTTGTCTTTGACCACCTGATAAATTCGCACCTCTTTCTCTTAAAATCGTATTGTATCCTTGGGGCAAACTATTAATAAAACTGTCAATATTAGCTAAACGAGCAGCAGCAATAATTTCTTCATCAGTTACATTCTCAATGCCATAGGCGATATTTTCTTTGATGGTGGCAGCAAAGAGCAGGCTTTCTTGTAATACCACACTCATTTGCGCTCGCAAAGAAGCAATGGTATAGTCGCGAATATCTTTCCCATCAATTAGGATACGTCCAGATGTAGGATCGTAAAGACGTAGTAGTAAACTCATTAGGGTAGATTTCCCACTACCAGAAATTCCCGAAATAGCGACTAATTGCCCTGATTTAATGGTTAAATTAACTCGATCAAGTAATTTATGTCCTGATTCATAGGCAAAACTAATATTTTCAAAAGTGACATCTGTGCGAAATGTAGGAGCAATTTTGGCTTGGGGTGAATCTTGAATATCGGGGGTTTGCTGCAAAATGTTTAAAATTCGCTCTCCAGAAGCAGCAGCTTTTGCCAAACGTCCCGTATATTTAGCAAAATTTTGCAGGGGCTTGAAGGCGTTTTTGAGATAGGTTAAAAAAACAATCACGTCTCCCGCAGTTAAAGCATCCCGTAAAACTAACCACGAACCATACCACAGTACAATCGCCACGCCCAAAGCAATCACCCCATCGACAGTGCGCTCTAAAGTAGCTGATAAACGTTTAATTTCCACGCTTTTTTGCAAACTGGCGCGGTTTTGCCATGAGAACATCTGAGCAAAAGCGGTTTCTAAGGAAAGAGCTTGAATTAGCTTAATAGCAGCAATAGATTCGGCTGCCGTGGCTGCTACTAGTCCTTCTTGTTTACGCTGTTGGAGAGAAGATTTCTGAATTCTTTTACTGAGACGATGAGCAGCAAAAGCAAATAACGGCAGTGTCACCAAAGAAAGCAAGATTAAATTGGGATCAATCCAAAACATGGCTGTGATCGTTCCCAACAAAGTTAAACTGCTGATAACTAGGGGAAGAGTAGCCGTCAATAAAATTTCTTGAAGACGATTGGCATCACTACTAACCCGCACAATTAAATCACCACTTCTAGCCTTATGGTGATAAGCCAGAGAAAGCTTCTGTAAATGGCAGTACAGGCGATCTCGTACTTGAGTCATAACCCGACTCCCCACAATTGCTAGAGATACCGTACTCCAATAGGCAGCTAAGGCTCTTAAGGTAGTAAGCACTAAAATAGCTCCAGCACAGAGGGTTAATAGCCAAAAGGGTTCGAGTTGCTCTAAAGCAGGATAAGGAGGTTGACGGTCTCCTAAAACATAATCAAATACGAATTTCAGGGGTAATGGTTCCAGGATTCGTAATACCACTTCTGCTACTACTGCCACAATTGCTACAATTAGCAACAATTTTTGTTCCAGAATATAGGGAGAGAAACGACGTAATACTTCTGCCAGAATTGGTAAAGCTTGATTCAGAGATCGCTCTTGGTTCATCGAGTTACTCCCTTAACTTGTTCTTGTCTCCTCTGGGCAAAAAACCAGATTTTTTCTACTACTCGCTCCCAAGTATGATGCTGTAAAATATTTTCACGAGCTAAATCTCCTAAACAATAACGGAGTGAAGGCGACCGCCACAATTGCTCTAGAGCCTTATCTAATGCTGCTATGTCCCCAGGAGAAGTCAATAACCCATTTACTCCATGGTCAATAACTTCTGCAATTTGACCGATGTTACTGGCAATTACCGGCAATCCTGCTGCCATATATTCATAAACTTTGAGAGGCGAAAAATAAAAATCTTCACTCTGAGGATAAGGAGCTACTGCCACATCCATTTGTGCCAGCCAATGGGGAACAGTTTCTGGAGGAACTGCACCAGTTAAATCCACCACAGAATTCAGGTTTCTGGTTTTAATATCTCTTAATAGGCGATCGCGTTCTGTACCATCTCCCACAATCAAGAGGCGTGTATTGGGATGATTACAATGAAAATGAGCAAAAGCATCGATTAAAATAGGTAATCCATGCCAGGGTTTTAATGAACCAACAAAGCCTACGGTAAATTGATCAGATGAGGGTTTATCTGTCCTAGATAAATTCTGAGAAAATCTTTGGGGATTAACCCCATTAGGAATCACCTGAATTTTGCTCTGATCAGTCACATACTGACTCACATAATCCTTAATTTCACGAGAAACAGCAATAATTGTGTTGGCTGCTTGGAAAACTCTTTTGGCAACTGCTTCTGCTTGTTCTCGATCTACTAAACCCCGATGTTTTTCCTGTTCTAAAATCAAAGGAGCATTGACTTCTAAAATTCCTGGAATTCCTTGCTTTTGGGCATATTCCATAGCACTGTAGCTCCAGAGAGAATAGCGTTCATAGATAAAATCGAAGGGTTGAGCCAGACTTAACTCTAACTCCAAATCAGGATTGATTGATAAAGCGATTCGCTCTCTAACGGCTCGCTCTACTTTAGGAATAGAAGGAAGTTGATAAACTTTAACTCCTTGGAAATCTGGCGGTATTTGTTTACCAATAGAAGTTGTAAATAAACAAACTTGCAGATCTTTTTGTAATAAAGACCTAATAACCTCCTGTACATGAATCGAACAGCCTTTTTGTCCAAATACAGGAATACCAGCATCAGCACAAATATAAGCAACTCTCAAAGTTAATGACCTCCTGATTTTTGTTAGTTGTTGTACTACTATTTCAATTAGCAATTGCCATCAAATGGGAATCTCGATTTTGCTGTTTTGATGCTGATTGGAAAAGCTGACGCAATAATGCAGCATTAGTGTGAATATCAAACTCTGATTCCATCAATTTCCGAGCTTCAGTCGCAAATTTGACCCGTAAAGCCGAATTTTCTAAAAGTTTTTGTAGTGCTAAAGCTAAAGCCTGAGGATTTTCTTGAGGAACAATCAATCCCGTTTGTTCGTGACGAATTAACTCAGGAATTCCTGTGACATCTGTTCCCACACAGGGCGTACCTAAAGCCATTGCCTCTAATAATACTGTTGGTAAGCCATCACGGTTGCCATCCTTACCAATAATATATGGAGCAGCAAATACCCCAGCCTGTTGTACCAATTCAAACACTTCATTTTGCGGACGCGCCCCCAAAATGCAGACTTGCTCTTCTAATCCCAGTGCTTCAATTTGTGCTTTTAGTTCTTTTTCTAATTCGCCAGTACCCACGATTTGACATTGAAAATCACAATCCCACTGTTTTAATAAAGCACAAGCATCAATCAGAATCGAAAGTCCTTTCTTTTCTACAAAACGTCCCACAGAAATGATTTGTGGTGGACGCTTCCGAGGCGAAGCATAAGCAAATTGGCTTAAATCCAAACCATTATAGATGCGTTCTACTCCATCTGCGACACTGCCATAAACTTGCCGTAAATAGCGACGATTATAATCACTAACTGTCACCACAGCAGTACAGGAGCGAATCTTACGCTTCATATCTTCAGGATTGACACTATTATGAAAAATATCTTTGGCATGGGCAGTAAAAGTGTAGGGAACATCGGCAAAATGGGCAGCTAAACGGGCAACACTAGTCGCCACAGAACCAAAATGAGCGTGCAAATGGGTGATGTTTCTCAGACGCACTTCTCTTGCTAACCACCCAGCCTGATAAACAACACTAGCTCTTTCTCCAGCAGCAAATGCTAATTTATGCCAAAAATCAGGAATTACTAGGGCAATTTCTTGTAATTCTGCCCAAAAATAACTCGCTGGAGTGGGGGACAAGCTATTAAGAGAATTACTCACTCGCCCTTGTATGGGCTTACGAATATGGGTAACACCTGCTCTAACTTTAGAAATAATATTTTGAAAATGACTATCACAGGTAGGACGAAGGGCAAAAATATCAATATCTAATCCTACGGCTTCATGGGCTAAAATTTCATTGACGACAAAGGTTTCAGAATAACGGGGATAGCGTTTGAGAACATAACCGACTTTGATTGATTGTTGTTTCATTGTGGTTTATTTACCTATTTACTACAGATGGCAGATCATTTGTTGTTTCGAGTATTTCAGCCAAAAATTCGGGAATACGTTTTAATCCTTTTAGATCGACTTTTTGCCTAATTTGGGGACTGGATTTTTCCCAATGCAACCATGTACTTAAAGCTTGAGAACTTAATTTTTCGGGACGCAACATATCTACTAGTCCCAATTTTTGTAAAAGTTGTACCCGAATCAGTTGTTCTTGTCGCGGTTTAACTCGTGGGACGATTAATGCCCTTTTTTCAAAAGCCAGAATTTCACAAGTAGTGTTATATCCTCCCATGGAAACTACCCAATCAGCTCGTTGTAATAGTAGGGTAGGTTCAGCAACATATTCTAAGACTTGTAAGTCAGAACGTTTTTTGGCACAGGCTTGAATTTTCTGACGCATTTTTTTCGGCATCATTGGACCCGTGATAATAACTCCCTGAGTATTTTTAGGAAATTTACTTTGAGCGAAGGCTAATGCTAAATCTCCCCCATCCTGACCACCTCCTACCATACATAAAGCTAAGCGTTTGAATGATTTAAAAGTTGGCTGTAAATGTTCTGGTGTCGCCAATTGAAGTGTAGAACGTCGATCCAGATAGCCTGTATAACGAAATTTGGTAGTAACATCCTTACTCAAACCATATTCCTGAATCGGATTATAAACTTTCGGATCGCCATAAACCCATACTGCATCGTAATAACGACGAATAGCATCTTCGTTATTACTTTTTTTCCAACTGCGACGAATTACTTTCGGGTCATCTAAAACATCCCGTAAACCTAGTACACAACGAGTTTTTGTCTGTGTTCGTAAATATTGTAGAGTGGCGTTGAGTTCTCCCATCGCACCTCTAGGAACATTATCGACAATGAAAACATCGGGTTTAAAATTCTGAATGGTAGTACGAATGATTTGCGAGCGTAAGGTGATAATTTCCTTTAAGGACATAGCCAATCGTCTTGCTTGGTATTTCCCATCAGTACTTTTATATAAAGCTGGTAGGGTTAAGTAATCAATTCCAGGTGGTACTTGAAACTGGTTTCCATCTCCCATCCCACTGATCATTAAAATATCGGCATCAATAGCAGATAAGCCCAAAGTTTGAGCAATCAAAAGATTACGTCGCTTATGTCCTAATCCCATGGTGTCATGCGAATAAAGGGTAATGCGCCACTTACGCTTCTGAGCAACTTTAAGAGGCTTACTCTGATTCTGTTTGTAAGGTTGCAAAATCGCCCTCTTTTTGGGGTTCGGATGAGTGCTTGAGTCTCGTAAATAAGGAATCGCAATGGTCATAATTTCTCCTTGGCATGATCGGATCAAGAAAATTCTTCTAGTTCAGCAGACTTTAAGGTAATTCCGCGCTTGTCTTCAAGCACATGATGATAAAATAGGGCAGCAGCAGCACCTCCAGCCAAAGGACCAATCCAATAAAGCCAGAAGTATTGTAATCCACCCCCCATTAAAGCAGGTCCCAAATAACGAGCAGGGTTCATTGCTGCACCACTCAAGGGACCACCAGCCAAAATATCAAGAGTAACAGTTAAACCAATAAACAATCCGCCCATTTTTGGCGCACGGAAATCAATCGCCGTACCAAAAATGACAAAAACTAGGAAAAAAGTGAGTATAAACTCCAAAATTAAACCCATAAAAGGAGTTTCTCCTGCTCCCAGACTGGGAGTTCCCATATTCACCGCTTTCAGTGCTTGTATAGGGACAGCTAACTTCAGAAAACTAGCAGCAAAAATACCTCCTAAACATTGAACGACAATATATCCTAAGGCATTTTTAGTATCGATTTTTTTGGTTAACCAAGCTCCAAAAGTAACTGCTGGATTCAGATGACCCCCACTAACAGCAGCAGTTGCACTAACCATAACCGCAATGGTGAAGCCATGAGCCATGGCAATAGCAGCTAAATCTACTGCTGCTCCTGTAATTTCACCTCGAATAATATAATTAGTAGCAATTGAACCAGCACCAGCAAAAATCAGGGCAAAAGTGCCAATAAATTCAGCAAACAAGGCTTTAGTATTCATTTAGTTTTTCCTGAAAATTTCTGTATTAAAGTTGTTGCAGTCAGTTACTAAACCGCATCTGGTTTGAGAATAGTAGTTTTTAAGACGACTGTTAGAGGGAAAGAGAAATAGGGAAAAATTACATCAGAATTCAAAACTACAGTTTTCTATGTGGACGAACTTTATGAGCTTTTGTTAGAAGAACGTCTGGGTTTAAACCACATTTGTAATCCTGTAATGGCTAAAATTAATGAACCTAATCCATTAAGAAAGGGAAAACTTTTCTGAAAATCGATATAACCAAAATTACCTTTGTGCCAATGAATGATAAAGCGTATGTTATCTTCAAATCCCCCTAGTTCCCCAATCTGGTAAATTACGCCAGTAATAACAGTAAACAAAATTGGTAAAATCATAATTGGCGCAAGTAACCTGTGGAGTTGCCTAATTTTAATTGGTTTAATATTCATATAAATTAAATCCTTTTGAAATCTTTAATAAATTTATTTTCCATTTTCACCCCCTTCACCACCTTCACCGCCTTCACCACCTTGATATTCAGACTCGATCTTGGTTCCAGCTTCACCACCTTCACCACCTTCGCCCCCACCATCTGGGTTAACTTCGCAGCTTGCTACAGTTGTCATCAAGCCTAAAGACATTGCTAGAGCTAAAGATGTTAGTCTTATTTTTTTGGATTCCATAATAATAATAATTCTCCTGAAAATTTTTAAGATTTTGTATGAATAAAATGTCTTGATTTTATATTCTCATAGAAATATGAAATCAAGATGAAATTGTTTTTTTAAGCTTAAATGGTAGTAGTCTATAAAAATACTAAAACATAATATTAATCGAAAAAATGATTTTTGCTATTGATAATCTACTGACTTCAGAGCAGTTATCTATCATTTTTAAATTGCTACAAACCGATGACTTTATTGATGGTAAAGTAACTGCGGGTTGGCACGCACGTCAAGTTAAAAATAATACCCAGCTTTCTACTAAAGCTACCTATAGCAAAGAAATTAAAGACTTGATTAAAGTAGCTCTAGAACAAAATCCTCTGTTTAAAATTGCTGCTCAACCTAAAATTATCCACTCAATGTTAATTAGTCGTTATGAAACTGGAATGTCTTATGGTCAGCACGTAGATGATGCCTTGATGGGGAGTGGTAATTATTGTTACCGTTCAGATATTTCTTTAACTGTATTTTTAAGCGATCCCGACAGTTACGAAGGAGGTGAATTAGTAGTTGAACATTTTGATGGTCAACAGAGTTTTAAGCTAAAAGCTGGATCAGCAATTGTCTATCCTTCTAGTACCTTACATCGAGTAGAACCAGTAACCAAAGGAGTGAGATTAGTCGCAGTTGCTTGGGTTCAAAGCTTAATCAGAGATTCTAACCAACGAGAAATTTTGTTTGATTTGGATACAGTCAAGCGGAGTCTTTTTCAAAAAGAAGGTAAGACGATTGAGTTTGATTTAATCTCGAAAAGTCATGCCAATCTGCTTCGTCAGTGGTCACAATTGTAGATTTGATATCGAGAGTAATTTGTTCAAATAAATATTGTATGCGAATAATATTGGTCGAAGATGAAACAGATTTAGGTTTTGCTATCAAGCAGGCTCTCTGCCAAAAATCCTATATTGTAGATTGGGCTTGTGATGGCAATCAAGCCTGGGATTATTTAGAAAATTCTTGGACAGAATATAGTTTAGGGATTTTTGATTGGTTGCTTCCTGGTTTATCAGGATTAGAATTATTAAACCGTCTGCGTCAGCAAGATAATCCTCTTCCTGTCTTAATGCTGACCGCAAAAGACACAATGGAAGATAAAGTAATCGGTTTAGATGCGGGGGCTGATGATTATTTAGTAAAGCCTTTTGGAATGGCAGAACTTTTAGCTAGATTACGCGCTTTAGCAAGGAGATCGCCTCAATTGCAGCCTCAACAGCTAGAAGTGGGGAATATTGCTTTAGACTATAAAACCAATTCTGTGTGCCTAACTGAAGCAGGAGTAACCAAAAAGTCTGTTGTGTTAACAACAAAAGAATTCCAGTTTTTAGAATATTTTATGCGACATCCAGGACAAAATATTACCAGCGAACAACTTTTAGCTCAAATCTGGTCATTAGAATCAGAGCCGATGAGTAATGTTGTAGCTGCTCAGGTGAGGCTTTTGAGACGGAAATTAACTGCTTTGGGATATGAGGGATTAATTCAAACTATATATGGTCTTGGTTATCGTTTGGATCCTTAATCTGAATTATGGTGAGCTATGTTTAAATTGATTGCATCTAATCCTTTTCCAGATAATCAAAATAGATTATTTGGGCAAACTCGATGGCGATTAGCTACCTGGTATGGCGGGATAATGGGAGCAATTTTATCCTTGTGTGGATTAGCACTTTATCATGCCGTTAGTTATGCTCATCATTTAACCATCAAACAAGAACTAGAGTTAGTAGCTAATAGTTTGCACGAAATGTTAGAGCCAATTCTCCAACAACCAGGACAATTAGCTCCAGCAACTCAAGAAGTTTTGCCCAATCTCTGTTTAATTAATACTGAATGTTTAGAAGTTACGGAAAAAACAAAACATACTGTTTTACAGCATCACAGATACTATGATATTCGCTTACTAGATAGTGGTGGTAATCTGATTGCAGTGGCAGGAAGACAGCCTCAAGATTTGCTGTCAGATGACAGTAATAATAATTATTATCAGCAAGTTTCTCTGATGTTGCATACCAAAGATTTTCAAGATTGGGGTTATGTTCAAGTGGGGAGCAACTTTCCTGAATATAAGCTCTATCTTGCTCGCTTGAGAATAATCTTTCTAGGGGGCTTGTTTATACTGATCATTATTTTGATCGTGATGAGTTGGTGGTTAGCAGGACGAGCCATGGAACCAGTTCGCCAATCCTATCAAGTTCTACAACAGTTTACCGCCGATGCTGCCCATGAATTAAGAACACCTCTAGCTGCAATTAGGGCGACTGTAGAATCAAACCTAATGACACTGAAAATTAAGGACATCCAAGCCAGAGAAACCCTTAAAATTATTGGTCGTCAGAATCTGAGACTGTCTAATTTAGTAGCAGATTTATTGATGCTTTGTCGGATGGATGGACAGTTAAGTTACACCAACTCCACGGGCATTACTCTGGAAACTGTTTCTCTTGCAAATCTGATCCAAGATATTGCTGAAGATTTCACTTCTTTAGCCATGAAGTCTCAGATTCAATTATTGACTAATATTCTAGTATCTGACCCCTTGACCATCATTGGTAATTATGAGCAATTGTATCGCATGATATCTAACCTAGTGGCGAATGCCATTCAGTATACTCCTGCCAAAGGTCAAGTGAAATTAATTTTAGCTCCCTATGTCAAATATGCTCTTCTTAAAATCCAAGATACTGGTATTGGAATCCCCAATAATGATTTGAACAAGGTTTTTGAGCGTTTTTATCGAGTAAAGAGTGATCGCGCTCGTCATACTGGTGGCTCTGGTTTAGGCTTATCTATTGCCCAAGCTATTGCTCATGCCCACCAAGGCAAGATTCAAGTAGAAAGTAAATTGGGCAAAGGAAGTACCTTTACAATTTTCTTACCAGTCAATTCTTAAATGCCAAAGAAACTCTTTGATGTAACTATAAACTGTTTGGTATTTCACCTACTTGATAAAATAGCTTGTTAGCTATAAGGATCTTCTCTGATCAAGTTTTTGCTGCTATATCTTCTGATGAAACAACAATATAATTACGACCGTGACGGATAATGAATTCTTCTTGTTCTAGTTGATTAATTAATTTTGTAACGCTAACTCTTGTGATACTAATTGCTTCTGCTAATTCTTGGTGAGTAAGAGGAAAATTGATCAATCTTCCTTGTTGAACTTCTTGCCCAAATTTATTTGCCAACCATTTAAACAGTCTTTTAAGTTTGTCATAAACTCGATCAGAGCGAACAATGTAAAGTAACTCTTCTGATTGTTGAATATGATTACAAATACACTCATATAATAGATCACTTTCTTGAAGATTTATTTGAGTGGCGGTAACTTTAGTCAAACACTTCATGGCATAAGGAGAAATAGCAGACAGAGGCTGTCCTACCACATCCCCATCACCCCAATAACCGATAGTAGTTTCTGTCCCTGCTTCATTCCAAGTATAGGTTTTAACTACTCCTGTTTTTACTAGCCATAAATAATCTTCTGAGATAGGAAACAGATTACCTGGATTAAAGTTATGTAATTCCGAATCATACTGACTCATAGTAGAAGTTATCATAGACTAGAATTTTTTCTGTTTGTTGCAGGACACTTTTACTCTAACAAATGATGTTCCCAAGCAAAATGAATTAACTCCGCGCGGTTACTAGTTTCAGTCTTTCTTAACAAACTACTGACATACTTTTCGATAGTTCGGGGTGATAAGTGTAAATGATGACCAATATCAATATTGGAAGAACCTTTGGCTACCAGTACTAAAACTTCTTGTTCTCTAGAAGTTAACTCTAGAGATTTTACCAAATCTTTGAGTTGAGAGTAATTTTCTTGATTCACTGGTGATGAAGCAGCATCATTTTTTCTGGAAGAAAAACGAATCTCAGAATGAATCATTTGGGATTTTTCAAGCAAATTCCGAATTACTGCTTCTAATTCATCCATTTCAAAGGGTTTGGGCAAATAGATATCACAACCTGCTTGATAACCCATAATTCTTTCTTTTTTACTACCGTATTCAGTTAAAAATATGACGGGTAAAAGTCTAAATTCTGGGCGTTGACGAATTTCTTTAACTAGTTGATACCCATCTCTCTTCGGCATCTTGATGTCGGAGATTAGGAGATGAGGATGATATTTTTCCATCATCAACAATGCTTGTTCGCCGTTTTCCGCCATGATTGTAGAGTAGCCCGACATCTCAAGATAGTCGTTTACTGCTAAGCGAATTCCAGGATCGTCTTCTGCAATCAGGATTAATAAAGGCATAGTTAAGGTGTGCTGGATTTACCTGAAGCAAGGGAATTGTTGCTATTTTAACATTTTCTTTAGATTTATTTTATAGTCAGCCAAATAAATTGGGGCAAAGCGTTGCGTTGCTTTGCCTCTAAATAGTTGAAAAATTTGCCCCCATACAGTGAGCCTTTGGTTTTGTCTGGCTTTACTAGGTTTAACGTAATTTATATTTAAATGTCTGTTCTCCTTGATAATCTGACAATTTTGCCAATTCTTGTAAAGTTTGGGTACCTGGGTATAGCTTGCCATTAATTTTCCAGGTGGGATAGCTAGTAATTCCTGCTTGGCGACAAGCGGAACTTTGTTGACGAGGATTAGCTAGATTAGCGCACTCAACATAGTTAACTTCTTTAAAAGCTTCTTCTCCAAATAGCTGCTTTTGTTCGTAACAGTGGGGACACCAAAACGCCCCATATTTTTCAGCTCCTATCGCAGTGAGATGTTTTGCTAAGGCGATTTCCGCAGCTTCAGAATTAGTAGTAATTTCCCAGCCTTTTGGTGGTTTAGGATCCCCTTTGGCAAGGGGGATCTTGATCATGCCATCTGCATCTACGACTTCTACTTCAGGATTAGCAGCAAGATCGGGGTTATTGACATTGGCATAAACTCCCAAAGTTCCGACAAGGGTCATGACTGCTACAATTATCCCTGTAAAGAAAATCTGACCAATATCTTCCCAATCTCTTCCCAAAATGGTCAAGATCAACATACTTAGAGCAAATAAAGCGGAACCGATACAGTAGTAACAAACAGCTTGAATCTTAAATGCTAAAACATACATTAAGTAGCCACTAAACACTGCCATGGCTGTACTACCAGCCAGTAGCAGCAACCAAGTCCAATTTTCTATATCTTTGCGGAGTTTTTTACTAGTATCACTATTAACTAATAAAGGACTCAGAGCAAATACTGCCATACTAATATATGCCAAACAGCCGAACAGACTCAGGGGTAAGCCAAAAACTGTAGCATATTCACTATTTAAAACTCCGCTACAACTAGCACCCCCATCAGCAGAACATTCCACTTCTCCTCCCATGAGCTTAGTTATGGTAAGGTAGGCGGTAAGAATGGCTCCTGCGATCGCGATTGCACCAATAATTGGTCTAGACCAACGATAAATCCACGGGATAGAACGTTTACGACCCATAATAAACTTTTAATAATAAATTCTGTAACTACTTGATTTTGATTCTAACTTTTATCATGAACTTTGACGAAGTCAGAGGCAGCCTAGTCGTTTAACGGCACTGTACCCTTGACATAAAAACTGCTAACTTTTGATCTTGAAAGTTATTTTTGCCACAAATCTGGTTGTTAAAGAGCTTTCCTCATTACTTTATTGGCTGAGGAATCATTTTTCTGTTCCTGCTTCTGTTTAATGCTTTGTCTAGCAGCCTCCACAAATTGACTAACCCTCAGTGGATCAATTGTTTCAGTAATCTTTCCCTGGCGTTTCAGAGAACTTGCCACAATTACACCATCCGCAGCCTGAATTAATTGGGGGATATTTTCCCAGGTTGCCCCACTGCCGATAAATACAGGGGTATTTCCCGCAGCAGCAGCAGCTAGTTCTAAATCTTCTCTATTAGGAGGGCTACCTGTTGCCCAACCCGATAAAATTACTGCGTCAGCTAACCCTCTTTCAATGGTGTCTTGTACTGCTGTGGTTAGGTTGGGTGTTCCCAAAGGGCGAGCATGTTTGACTAAAACATCCGCTAGAATTGCCACTTGTGAATCCAATTCCCGACGATACCTTAGTAGTTCATAAGCCTGTCCTTCAATGAAACCCTGATCCGTTGCCATGATCCCCGTTAAAACATTGACTCTAATAAATGCGATATCCAAGCAACTTGCGATCGCCATACCACTACGAGCATCATTTCTTAAGACATTAATGCCGATGGGTATAGTTACCATCCCTTTTAAACGCTCCACGATCACGGTCATAGCACTAACTACCGCGGGATCGACCCGCTCCTTAGCAAAGGGAGCATCAAAAAAATTCTCAACAATGATTCCATCTGCCCCTCCTGCTGCTAAGGCAGTAGCCTCTTGTTCTGCTCTAGCAATTACAGCTTTGAGATTGCCCCCCCAGCGAGGGGAAGTAGGCAAGGGCAACAGATGAACTACTCCAATAATAGGGTTATTTGTCTGGAAAATTTGTTTTAAGTTCACTGATCTAAAAATTTTTTTCACCAACCAGCTTACTATCTTATCCTGTTCCGAACTCCTTGACTGCCTCAAAAATTCCTGGGCTACTGAATCATTAAATGGTTAAAAATCAGTAAAATTACTAAAAGTATTCCCAATTGCTTAAGTATCTGTTACAATGTCTTAACAAATAAGGATTTATAATCGCGATTATAATAAAAGTCCGATTGATAAAAACATATTAACTAGTCAGAGGCAATATCTTAGCCTTGTCTCTCATAACAAATTTATATCTTTATCGAGTTACAAAAGGGGAAGTTATACCATACCCAATGACTCTCCGACCATAGAGATATTGAGTCTGACGCAACAATAACTCCTTGTCTACAACTAGTAATGGTCACTGAATAGGTAAGTATGGCAGAAAAGCCAACTATAGCCATATCCCATTTGGGATGTGAAAAAAACCGTATAGATTCTGAACATATGCTGGGGCTGTTAGCCCAAGCTGGTTATCAAGTTGATTCTAATGAAGAACTAGCAGACTACGTAGTAGTAAACACTTGTAGTTTTATCCAAGCTGCTCGTGAAGAATCTGTAAGGACACTCGTAGAATTAGCAGAAGCTGACAAAAAAATTGTCATCACTGGCTGTATGGCACAGCATTTTCAAGAACAACTATTAGAGGAAATTCCTGAAGCAGTAGCGGTTGTTGGAAGTGGGGACTATCACAAGATAGTAAATGTAATTGAAAGAGTCGAATCGGGAGAAAGAGTTAAGGAAATTTCTGCTGAACCTACCTATATTGCAGATGAAACCATACCCCGCTATCGTACCACCACTGAAGGAGTGGCGTATCTCAGGGTAGCAGAAGGTTGTGACTACCGTTGTGCTTTCTGTATTATTCCTCACCTTCGAGGTAATCAGCGATCGCGTACCATCGAATCTATTGTTGCAGAAGCCGAGCAATTGGCAAGTCAAGGGGTGAAAGAGATTGTTCTCATATCTCAAATCACCACCAACTACGGAATAGACTTATATGGAGAACCGAAACTAGCAGAATTACTGATTGCTTTGGGTAAAGTTAACATTCCTTGGATTAGAATCCACTATGCTTATCCCACTGGCTTAACCACTAAAGTAATTGCTGCAATTCGAGATACTCCCAACGTTTTGCCCTATTTGGACTTGCCTTTGCAACATTCCCATCCTGAAGTATTACGAGCTATGAATCGCCCTTGGCAAGGAAGGGTTAACGATGCCATCATTGAGAAGATCAAACACGAACTCCCCTCAGCAGTGTTACGTACCACCTTTATCGTGGGTTTTCCAGGGTCAACAGAATCCCATTTCCAACACTTAAGAGAATTCGTGCAGCGTCATCAGTTCGATCACGTAGGAGTATTCACTTTTTCTGCGGAAGAAGGAACCCCTGCTTACGATTTGAGCGACCGTGTACCTGATTCAATTATGGAATCTCGTCGTAATCAATTAATGGAAATTCAGCAGCCTATTGCTGCGAAAAAAAATCTAGCTTGTATCGGTAAAACTGTGGATGTTTTGATTGAGCAAGAAAATCCCCGTACAGGAGATTTAATTGGTCGCTCTGCTAGATTTGCGCCAGAAGTAGACGGCTTAGTCTATGTACGTGGTGAAGCATCCCTCGGCTCCATTGTGCCTGTAACTATCACAGGAGCAGATACTTATGATATTTATGGCGAAGTTGCCACTGTAGCAGCTTATTCGACAGTCTAGTAACACAGTATTAAATTGTCATTACCTTAAATTCTTGATTAACATCGAGTCCAGCGCCATAGTTTAAACGCCAAAAACTGTAAAGTTTTTTAAATTACTAGCAAAATTACCAACCAACTGAACAAACTTATGACAACAACTTTTAAAGACTTAGGACTTTCCCATGCTTGTGTAGAACAGTTAGAAGCTATCGGTTTTGTTGAACCCACGGATATTCAGAAACAAGCAATACCCTCATTACTGGCAGGAAAAGATATTTTTGGTCAATCTCAAACGGGGACAGGCAAAACAGCAGCTTTTTCTTTGCCTGCCCTCGATTTAGTTGATACTGACAGTAAAGCAGTACAGGTTTTGATCCTAACACCTACTAGAGAACTAGCACAACAAGTAGGAGAAGCGATTAAAGACTTTACAGGTAATAGAAGGCTCTATGTATTGAATGTATATGGTGGTCAATCCATAGAAAGACAGATTAGTAGCCTCAGAAGAGGAGTACAAGTAGTAGTGGGTACTCCAGGGAGAGTCATCGATCTTTTAGAAAGAGGGGACTTAAGACTAGATGAACTTAAAGTGGCAGTCTTAGATGAAGCTGATGAAATGTTAAGCATGGGCTTTATTGACGATGTGAAGAAAATTCTGCGTCAGTCTCCTTCAGAAAGACAGACTGCTTGTTTTTCTGCTACTATGCCCAGGGAAATCAAAGAATTAGTTAAGCATTTTTTGACTTCTCCCGTCATGGTGAAGGTGCAACAGCAACAAGCAGCACCAACTAGAATCGATCAGCACGTATATACTGTGCCTCGTGGCTGGCAGAAATATAAAGCCTTACAACCTATTCTAGAGATAGAAGAACCAGAAGCAGCAATTATTTTTGTCCGTACCAAACGTACTGCTAGCGAGTTAACTACTAGATTACAAGAAGCAGGACATAGTGTGGATGAATATCATGGTAATCTAACTCAGGTACAACGGGAAAGACTAGTTAAACGCTTCCGTGATAACAAAGTCAAAATGATCGTAGCTACAGATATTGCAGCTAGAGGTTTGGATGTAGAAAATCTTTCTCATGTGATTAACTACGATTTACCTGATAACGCTGAAACTTATATTCACCGTATTGGTCGTACTGGTCGTGCTGGTAAAACTGGAACTGCGATCGCTCTGATTCAACCTGCGGATCGTCGGATGCTCAAACAAATCGAACGCAAATTACGCCAAAGAATCGAGATCTGTAAAATTCCTAGCCGAGCTCAAGTAGAAGCGAAACGTATTGCGAAACTGCAAAATACTGTTAAAGAATCTTTGGCAGGAGAGAGAATGGCATCTTTCTTACCTTTAGTTAAAGAGTTGAGTGCGGAATACGATCCCCAAGCGATCGCTGCTGCTGTACTACAAATGGTATATGACCAGGATTGTCCAGAGTGGATGAAACACGATTGGGAAGTACCAGAATCTGGAGTTGCCAAACCTATCATCAAGAAAAAATACAATCGCAACTATGGTAAAGATCGTTATCCC
>JASJDB010000389.1 GCA_030065315.1 Xenococcaceae cyanobacterium MO_167.B52
CCTACATTCCACATAGCTCAATACTAGGCTCAGTAAGCTTTATAGTTAGTTTTGTCGCCCCGACAGATTAATCACAAATTCAATCTTGCGATTAGGGATCGAGATTAATTGTCCGTCGAGATTCCGCAGACAGGTGATAAACAGATTCATCTCTTCTACTGCACCTGCCATTCCCCCACCCAGGTCCACCACATCTCCCAGAGCATAGCGGTCAGTAGACAAAATCATGATCCCACTGATGGCATCTTCCAGCAAACTGCGGGATAGAAAAGCCACAGCCACTGCTATAAGTCCCGCACCAGCCAAGACAGCAGGATTAAACCCAAGTAACCAGATACTTAAGTAGATCCCCAAGGTGGTAGTGAAAAAGGTGGTGCCTCGTTTGAGAACCTTGGAATAAGTATTGGCTCTAAGGGTATAACGATTGGCAGCAGGATTAACTAATTGTCCTTCCGTTGCCCAACTATTGAGACCATAATCCACAGCGAAATCTCCCAGCTTATCTACCAAGGTTAACCCTGTCCAGAGCAGAATCAGAATCACTGTTTTTTGGAGCAAATAAACTGAGAGAAAGCGAGTCTGAGGAAATACTAAAACAACGATAGTTAGACTAAGAGCTAAAATCAACACTTCTAAAATCAACATCAGACTCAGAAATAATTGACAGACATTTCTTTTCTGTTTAATTAAGGTTTGATGTTGTAAAAAACGCTTGGACTGGGAAATGTTAAACTTAGAAGTCAGCCAGTTATTTTTCCGAGCTTGCTGCTTAATCAAATTAAACAGCTTGGTTGGTAGGGAAGGGGACGGGACTTTTGTTGTAACTGGTTCGACTGAACCATCATTAGGCTCGGATATCTTGCTCTCTATTGGCTCGCTCGCATCGAGAATCTCAGTCAGATTCTGTTCCAGATTTTCAGAGGAGGTGGCTTCAGGATTAACAGCCAGGGCATCAGTAAATTCTTCAAGTCTGCGTCGCAATTGATGGTTCCATTTTCTGAAGAAACTGCGAATCAAATGAATCAACCAAATTAATCCCAGTG
Organism: Xenococcaceae cyanobacterium MO_167.B52; assembly: GCA_030065315.1. Classification (GTDB taxonomy): domain Bacteria; phylum Cyanobacteriota; class Cyanobacteriia; order Cyanobacteriales; family Xenococcaceae; genus JASJCP01. The sequence continues at coordinate 1,044 of JASJDB010000389.1, forward strand.
TTACCCCCATAATTGCCCCTGAGATTCTCCATCGCCAACTAGGATGCTGTACATTTAATTCCTCTCCCCAGAGGGCATTAGAAAGAGATAAACGAATTCTAGTCTGCCAAGCTGAGGCTAACTCTTCCTTGGTTGTCCCATTAACTTTGGCATCAAAATTAGTTACGGTGACAATCGTTTGTTGGGCTAACCCTAATTCTGGTTGGGCTGGCACATAGACAACTGTCTGTTGATTTTGAATGCCTACTGCAATTTTGGGTGTCCAAGGATGCAAGGCTTTGACCGTTGTAGGCAGCCAGAATTGCCATTCTGGGATATGAGGCACTTCAGGAGTAGTTTTCCCAATCAGAATAGCTTCAAAAATTTGTTGAAAAACTCGTTGCACCAATTCCGCTCGCTGTTCTACTTTTTCACCAACTTCAGCCTTCGATTGATTGGGTTCTTTTAATGCGGTTACGGTTAATTCAGGAGTAAGTATTGATAATTGAGGAGTAAGTACGGAAGTTTTAGTAGTTATGTCAAAGTCGTAGATGTAAATGTCACTACACCAAAATTTACCACAAGGATAAGCTTGATTCAAAGCCCAAGGCAGGGATTGAGTCTGCTGATTATTACTTGGGAGGGTAAACCCAGGAATCTGTCCGAAACTGTTTGGGATCCAACTTAATGTCAAAGTTAAGCTCAGGATAGCAAGAACTATAAACTTGGTTGTTGGGTTAAAAAATTTTTTCATCGCAAAATTTTAAGGTCAGGAAATCTTAATATGACAATGACAGAAGTACAATTATCCTGCTTGACTATAAAAACTAAAAACTATAGTATCTTTCTTGTAAACTAAAATATAACTAAAAAAAAGGGTAAGCTGAGTCAAATTAGACTTTAACATTGCACTATTTTTTGAGCATACTAAATGCTGAATGTGCAAACAATAACCTACCAATTATAAATGCTCGCATATGCTTAAAGGTCAATATTTTTAACTTTTGACTTTTAACTTTTCGCTTTTGACTTTTAACTTTTGGCTTACTCATAGCGACAGTAAGTACCAGAAAAGCATTTTACTAATTCGATTCTCCAAACTTTGAATTCTAAATAGTAATATAGTTCCTGGACACGGGCAAATTTGACCAAAAATCTTGATGTTATCAGTTAATAATAAATTAATCCCAATTATTTTAGTTATCCCAGGATTTTGGTTTTCAGTTTCCAATAGCTCTATAGCTGCTCCTCAAAGTAGCCAGGGAGTAATGCAAATAAATAATTCGCCCCCAAAAAGGAGATCTAAGATAGTAGAGTCTAGCAGAGCTCAAATCATACCTACCGATACCGATGGAGATGCTGCCTCCGAGTCTAGGGACGAGATTATAGAGAGTGAATCAGAGATTAAATCAGAATCTCTATTGTCCCAAGCCCTGGAGATGGCTAACTCAATTAAAGATCCCCAACGCAAAGCAACTGTTTTAAGTGATGTGGCATTACAATATGCTGCCATCGGTCAAATCGCCAAAGCAACTATCATTCTTGACCAAGCCTTAGAGACAGCAAGGACTATAGAAGATCCCCCCACCAAAATCTCTGTCACAGGAGCAATTGCGGTCAAATATAACACTATTCGTGAACCGGAGCGAGCTGCTGAGATTTTAGGGGAAAGCTGGGCGGAGATCGAGGCAATAGAAGATGCTGAAACTCAAACCAGTTTATTTACCGAAATTGCCCTGAAATATGCTGAAATCGGTCGCTCTGAGCAAGCTAGAGAAATATTAGCCCGTAGCCAACAGGCACTAGAACAAGCTGCGATGCCAGTCCCCAACTTTCCCTTCCAGCCTACTCCTTTAGCCGGTGGTTTGACTGTCGGAACGAGAGTCTTCTCTGGTCTAAATTCTGAAAATTCTTTAGATCTAAATGTCAACTTAGAACAGCAGTTAGCTACCGATTCTTTTGACATAGATTTAAGCTTCAGAACGGACTTTGATAGTGATCGCACTACAGATCAGAGACGAAACAGATATTTTGGCAGTGCATCATATGTTCATCACTTCGATAAAAGGTGGCAATATGGTGTCAGAACTATTTTCCTCAGTGACGAGGATGAGAATATCAATGCCGATTGGGGTTTTTATACCGGACCGGGAATCAATCTAATGCGTAAATCTCGCCAACGAACCTTAGATTTCTTTCTGGGTTTAGGAGTGGAATACGAGGATTCATTGGGCAAGTCAAATGACTTCGATTTCCCTGTCATACCCGTGGGCTTAATTTATCGAGATATTTATTTCGAGTTTCTCCAATTTAGCCAAGAATTGTTTTATACATTTCCCGTGTCTGACAGTGGTGACGATAGGCTTTTATCTAGAACCAGACTCTCAATTCCCATTACTAAAAGATGGTCTCTCAGTAGTTTGATTAACTACATATATCGAGGCATACCGCCGACAGATAAACCTAGTTCCGAGCTAAATTTTACCACTGGTTTGACTTTCAGCTTTAATTGACATCCCTACTAAATACTATTTGGATAAGCAAATAGGATTCGGTGTAGATGTTAATCATAATTTCATTATTCTTCGGTTTAGAATGAGTTATATCAAATCACTCTAGATATGCTATGCATTAATCTCCGTGTCACCGTGTCTCCGCGTCAATCATCTGTAGCAAACTTAAAGGGAAATGATATTATTACAGCATCCCTCATGTCCCGTGGCGGGCGGGAGTCGTCAATCCCCAGTCCAGTCCTTCTTACTCCTTCCTCTCTCCTTATTTAACCCACCCTAAAACATCTCGAATAATTGACCAACGTGGGGGGTCAACTGCACCAGTTTGCCCTTGGATCCAATAGTTATACAAAGATTGAATTGTTCCATCTTGATTCTTAAGTTGTAACCAAGCATTGACCAGATTTACTAAAGATCTTTCTCCATAAGGTAAACCATAAGCTACAGGAACTGCCAGAATCGGTTTAGGAATCGCAATAGTATAATTAGGATACAGTAATGTCCAAGCAGCACCAATTTCAGCAGCAGTTACCATAACATCAACAGAGGGGTTTTCGGAATTAAAAAATTCCTCGTAAGAATCGACTATAATTAACTCCGCATTAGGTAATAATCCTTTAATTTTCGCTTCATAGTAAGGAATAGATCTTGTAAGACCTATTGTCAGGGATGGCAACCTTTGTATATTACTCCATTGACTAAATTGTTCTCCGAGTCGGTCTTGCACAAGAAAAGCCAAAGTATAATTGCTAAAAGGAATAGACAAATCAACAATTTCCGTAAGCTGGGGCGTAACTGCGAAGGGTGAGATATTGATATCACAGTAACCCTCATTGAGTAACTCGGCAATTTGACTTCTATCTTGATTATTAAACTCTTTATTTAAAGGAACTAATTCTAGACCAACTCCTAAATCTTGGGCTAAGATATGAGACTTTTCAATATTGAATCCTACTAATTCTGGCGGTTCTTGAGAATTAAAGTAGGATGAGGGATAATCTAATTCGTAACAAACTCTAATAGACTTACGCTCTCGGATTTGAGCTAAACGATCTTCGTCAGGATTAAGTGCCAAAACTGGTGGTGGTGTAGTAAATACCTTAACTGCTTTACTAGGAGTTTGTACTCTTAATAGTCTCAACTGAGTCAATTTTTTGTCTTGAGTGTAGTTGCTACCAACCCCATAGGTAAAGAAGCTATGAATAGAACCTAAAGTTACAATAATAGCGATTAGGCTAACAACTCCAAATCGGATGATTTTTCGGCGACGGATAGTAATTAAATCATTAATTGCACAAGTGGCTAATAAAGCTAACCCAATGGTATTCATTCCTGCCAGCAAAGTACCAAACCTTCCCACGGAAACTTGATCGAGAGTAATATAAATTTGCAGCATATCAGTAGGAATTCCCAGCAAATTCAGTAAAAAACGCATTGCCGTAATTCCATCCCCAAAAAAGCTGGCTAATCCCGCCATAATAAATGTGGGATATTGAGAAATTGGAAAAGAATTTCCTCCATACCAAGCAGCAAAGGGAACAAAAGCCAAAGACAGCAGTTTGCCCATGCTGGGAAAAGTAAAAGAAACTGGAACTAAAACTTCTAAAGGAGCATCAATATTTAGGCTATTTTTCTCAGGGGAATTATCTAAAGTAAGTAATAAGTCGCGACTGCGACTGATAATTAGAGGTAAGACTATTAATAAGTTAGCAGTGGCAAAAGCAGTAACTAAGGGAGTTCGATAAGCTGTGATAATGTCTTTATATTTTAAAGGTGTTAAAACAGCAATTAATCCTGGTAAAACCCAAAAACTCAGAATTAATGCGATCGCAGCTTGCAGAATAATATAGACTTGTAAACGTTGAAAAGCTTCTAACGGCAAGGTTCCTGCGGCATTAGCAGCAATGGCAAAAACGCCAAAAGGAGTGAGTTTAGAAACAAATTTAGTGATTTTCAGTAAAGAATCAGTTAGGCTATCTAATGCTTTGAGTAACTCTTGTTTATGCTCTACTGTAATTAAGGCTAAACCAGTTGCAATACAAAACAGCACTAGAGAAGGAATGATGGTATTTGCCATCGCATTGAAGGGATTGAGGGGAATAAATAACTCTAGTAAACTGAGAGAC
>JASJDB010000390.1 GCA_030065315.1 Xenococcaceae cyanobacterium MO_167.B52
CCAGAATAGAGTGGTAAAAGCAATTCCTGTAGTTTGGTCACGACGACACAAAACCCTTACAAGAGCGAGGAATTCTTCAAAATTAGTAAACTTTCCCCCACAACTTTTGGGTACATAATAATCTTGTAAATTCCAGTTATAAAGCCAGTCAATTTCTGCTTCCGGGAAAGTTTCCTTTTCATCCAACTCCATAACCTTGGCAAAAGACATAATACTTTCCGCCAAATTAGGCTCACCCAAATCTCGTTCTAGTGCTTCAGCTATTTGATATTGTTTTAATTGCGTCACAGTTGTTTGCTCCGAATTATATTTTATCTCTAATTTTTTATTTGAGTATGAACTATTCTCCAAAAAAAAGTCAGACAACTCCGAACTCCGAATTTCTAACTCTGAACTCATTTAGAAGCTGTTACTTTCTCTGCTAAAGATTCTACTTCTCCTTGTAGAGAGCGATATTGACTACTAAGTTCGGGATTTTCGCACCAGTCTGCTATCACAGTGAGAGTGCCTTGAAGAAACTTGTCGCGACAAGCCCGACGCTGAATTTTGCCACTGGCAGTTTTGAGAATATTACCTGGTTTGGCGAGTACCACTCCATAGACTTGTATTTCATGTTGTTCGGCAATTTCTTGACGAATATCCGCAATAATAGTTTCAGTATCAATATTTCCGCTTCTTCTTTCTACTTCTTGTACTACGACTAGTCTTTCTTCTCCTTCAGCTTCTACAGAAAAAGCTGCACCATAGTCAGCTCGTAAAGCAGGATGTAACTCTTGTACCGACCATTCGATATCTTGAGGGTAGTGATTTGTGCCACGAACAATAATTAAATCTTTGATTCTTCCTGTAATGTATAGCTCCCCTTCGTGGATAAAACCCAAGTCCCCTGTACGTAAGAAAGCACCTTCTTCTGTATCTTGGATATAAGCGCAGAAAGTAGCTTTGGTCACATCAGGGCGTTGCCAATAACCTTGAGCCACACTGGGGTCTTTAATCCAGATTTCCCCTACTTCATCTTCAGCACAACTAATACAAGTATCGGGATTGACAATCGTGATGTTGGTATCGCAGACTTTCTTACCACAACCAGCAAGAATTCGGGTTCCTTCTGTTTGTTCAAAATCAGCAACTACTACCCGATTTTGTTCCATTGCTGCGGTTTGTACTGCCAAAAATACGGGTTTTGTTCCTTTGGGTTTAGTGGTTGCTAGTAGAGTATTTTCTGCTAAACCATAAGAAGGGGCAAACGCTTCCCATTTGAATCCACAGGGGCTAAAAGTGTCCATGAACTTTGCCATCACTTGAGGGTTAATGGGTTCGGCTGCGTTTCCTGCTGCTTGCCAACTACTTAAGTCTAGCTCGGCAATTTGTTGGGGTTTGATGCGACGAATACAAAGATCGTAAGCAAAGTTAGGAGCTTGAGAATGAGTACCTTTGTAAGTAGAAATATTTTTTAGCCAGTTGAGAGGACGCTTGATGAAAGCAAAGGGAGACATTACATAACAAGGATGACCATTGTATAAGGGAACCATCATCCCTTCTACTAAGCCGTAATCATGGAAGTAGGGCATCCAGGTAATGCTGACACTATCAGTGTCATAACCACAAGCTTCTTTTAGATAGCGACAATGGTGCATTAGATTGTAGTGAGTCAACATGACCCCTTTGGGAGTAGAAGTAGAGCCAGAAGTATATTGTAAGTATGCTAGTTGGTCGGGATGAACTTGGGGATCTACCCATTCTTCTGCTAAATCGGGATTGATTGTAGCTGTATCAATCCAACGCATTGACTCAAATTCGGGAAATTCATCCTTCACTGTGGCAATTAACTCAAAAATACTAGCTGTAGTTAGAGCAATAGTTGCCTTAGCATCTTTAACTATGGAACGGAGTCTAGGTAAGGTGCGTTTTAATCTTCCCGATTCTGGAGGGGGTACGGGAATGGCAATTACTCCTGCATACAAGCTACCGCAAAAAGCAGCAATTACTTCTAAACCTTGGGGATAAAGTAGTAATGCTCTTTCCCCTTCTGCTTTATGATGTTGTAAGTGAGATGCTATCGCTCTTGCTTGTTGGTCTAAGCCACCGTAAGTTAGAGGTTCACTAGGTTTTTTCCCATTAATCATGAAGGAGTAAGCATGGTCGTCGGATTGCTTAACTGCTCTAGTTCTTAATAGCTCTACAAGAGTTTTTGGCTCTATACTTGTCTCTGGGGGGTTGGTTAATCTCTGAGTCATCTGGCTATTTTAGAAATTAGGTTTAATGAAACTGGTTTGATTTTAAAGATATATAGCAGTTCTCATACTGGTGAGGTACAGTAACCTTAAGCTTTTTGTTCATCGTTCATCGTTCATTGTTCATTGGGTGTACCGCATAACTGTGAGAACCGCTACAGATTATTGATTAATTGACAAAACTACCTCATCTCTAATGATATAAATTGCTAGTACAATAACCGATACTTCATCAAAAATTCAAATTTCTTGTAGTTCCCAGAGAGAAAAACCCGATAGAATCCAATGTAGTTCAATTTTCACGAAGTCAGAAATATGAAATCAGCCCTAAAAGATTCCCTATCGGTCAAGTCAGCCCTAAAGGATTCCCTTTGGTCAAGTTATACCATCTCCCTAAAGAGAGTCCTAAAGGATACACCTTCGGATATATCCTTTAGGAATCCTGCGGACATTGTGCCCTTGTAGTATGACCACTTCGCATAAGGATTTAAAAATTGATTAATATTTTTAATTTTTTTTCCCCTTAAAAGGAGAACAGACGACATAAAAGCCTGGTAAACCACAGGCGACGCGCCCTGGCTTTATACCATCTTCGGGCTAAATCTCATATGACGATTTCTGAATTCTGACTTCTGACTTCTGAATTCTGACTTCAGCCCGAAGGGCTTGGTAAAACGTAAATTAATCTATTAACTAAAACTACTGAAAATTTCTTACTTTTGCGGAATAATCTTGAGGTTTCAGGTTACGTAGAATATTTAATAGAGTTTTTCTAAAGCTAGTTGGTAAGTAGGATAAGAAAATACCAAAATAGACACGGTATGATTTACCAAGAACTTGAGATGATTGTTGCAGTAGTTCTCTTCCCCTGGTGGATTCACCCTTCTCAATTAATCTTATCCCTAACCCCTGTTGAGTGGAGGCTAATTTGTTTACTCTCAATGCTTCTAACTCTGGTTGGGAAAAGTGATAACTATCAATACAAAAAGCTTTTGCCGAAAGAAAATGAATATCTTGCTTGAGACTGGTTTGTCCGCCATGAAATCGATATTCCATCAATAATTCGGGCAGAAAATAACCCTGATATCCAGCAAGGGCAATTCTAACCAGTAAATCAAAATCCTCGCAACCATCAGCTTCAGGGCGCATATAGTCAATTGCTGCCAAACATCGACGGCGGAATAAGGTAGAACCAACTTGTAAACTCTGTTTGATAAAAGTTTCTTCAATTAAATTCGGTATTATTCCTGATTGAAGCTTATCTTTACCCCATTTTGCCGAATTTTCTCTAGTTGCAGCTTCATCCCTAATACTACTGGCATTAATAATCCAATGATCCGTGCAGACAAAATCCGCTTCTGGACTACTATCCAGTATCTTTACAGTTTTAGCTAAAAACTCTGGTGCGATTGCATCATCGTCATCAAATTTAATAAAATATTCTCCTGTCGCAGCAGCAAATCCAGAACGCATATTTTTACTACGTCCAATGTTTTGAGGATGCTTAATATAGCGAATTCTGCTGTCTTGATATTGATTAACTATCTCCGCTGTATTATCAGAAGAAGCATCATCACAAATAATTAGTTCATAATCATCAAAACTTTGATTTAAAACACTATTAATTGCATATTGAAGATAGTGAGAACGATTGTAAGTGGGAATACAAACACTAACTTTAACCATAAATAATCATTCTTTTATAAAACTGATAGAAGAATTATATTAAAAATGTTTGGTGCCATCAGGCATAATTGCCCCTTGGAGCATAGTACTTTTAAAAATAGCTTGATTAATATTAGCTCCTTGTAAATTAGCTCCCCTTAAATCTGCCTTTGTTAGATTAGCACCTCGTAGATTAGCTTCACTTAAATTAGCTTGTTTTAAATCTGTATAACTTAAATTTGTTCCTCTAAGAATAGCGTTTGTCAAATTAATATTTCTTAAATTGCTATAGCTAAGATTAGCCCAACTTAAATTACTACCAACAAATTCAGCTTCCGCTAAATTGGCAGCAAAGATATAGGACTTATTAAAATAACTTCCTATAGCTTTAGTACGATAAAAGTTAGTTTTGTAGGCAGATACTCCTGATAATTCAGCTTGAAAAAGATTACCATAACTTAGATCAGCTTCGTTGAGATTAGCTTCCAGCAAATTAGCTTCATTGAGATTAGTTCGATTGAGTTTTGTAGCAGTTAAATTTGCTTGATGTAGGTCAATATTTCCCATAGAAGTACCAATTAAATTAGCTTCACTAAAATTTACCCTATTGGCTTGGGCAAAGCGTAAATCTGCGCCAATTAAATTAGCTCTTTGGAAGTTAGCATTAACCAAATAAGCTTGACTAAGATTAGCATTACTCAAATTTGCTTCTAACAAACAAGCTTCAATTAATTCTGCTTTGGCTAAATTAGCAGTAGCCAAATTAACTTCACTTAATTCTGCATAGCAAAGATTAGCACCTTCTAAATCAGTTTTTGCTAAATTTACCCCACAAAGGTTAGCTGCTTGTAAATCTGGTGACAAACTAAGATGATTATCTCGCCATCTAGTCCAGCGTTCTCCTCCCTGTTTGAGCTTAGTCAAGTGTTCTACGTTTGCCATGAACTCATACCTCAATCTCGCTATCTCTTTCTTGTTTATTATCCCTTGAGGGTTGAATTAATAACAAAATTTCTATTCATTTTTGCCACCAGAAGACATATCTCTCCCCGCCACATTCTCTATGGCAGCTAAAGCAGCAGCAGAACCCGCCATAATATCTCTTTCTTCTCCTCCTAAATATAATCTGCCAAAACTACCAATCGCCGATACTTGAAGTATATTAATTAAAGCAGCCTTTTCTGCTTCATTGGCAGCCAAAGCAGCATAAGCAGCAGGTTGTACTTCTAAAACATATAAAGTCTGTCCCGCTAGTAATAACTGTCCCCTACGATTGCGATTAATTAATTGAGCTTGATATCCGTCAATATTGCGAATTATTTGAGAGGAAACTACCTTTGGTTTGAGAGAATCCCTCTGATTTACTCCCAAAGCTTGCAAAATTGCTCTTCCTGCTGCTTTTACTTCACCTTGCTTGTTAGAATGAATTTCCAATAGACCATATAATCTTTCTACAAACTGCACTCCAGGACGCACTACAGCAGATTTGAGAGCAACATCTGTAATGCGATTAATTTCAATCCCTGGAGATATTTCAATCCATAAAGAAGCATCCCCTGGTAAGGGTAGAAATCCTAAAGCTACTGTACCAATATAAGCAGCGTGTTGTAATTGTAAGCGGTCTAAATAAACATAGCTGCGTAGTTCGACTCCCAAAATTTCTATCCCCTTTAGTTAGCAATGGAGTGATGTAACATATTCCAGCTAATCAAGGATGGGGTCAATTGTAAACAGGTAAAACAATAATTTTATAAATTAATGTTTGGCTGAAAACCGATGTGCCTCGTGCCTTCGGATGAAAGCCAAACCAGCAAACAAAACATCCGAAGGATACCACTTAGTTCCTCTCTTTTTGAG
>JASJDB010000391.1 GCA_030065315.1 Xenococcaceae cyanobacterium MO_167.B52
CAATACCAGGACCAATAGCAGCTAAACCAATTGCTAAAGCAGCAGCGATTACGGAAGCAGAGTTAATATCCATGATAATTTTCCTACCTTAATTTTAAAGTACCAAAAGTTTACAAAATGAGTTGAAACCTCTAATTGGTTTCTAAATTGATCAGCGACCCGATTAAAAGACGCATAAGTGAAATGAAAAGGAACACACTAAAAATATTTAGTCCTCTTCTTCACCATGACCTTCCAAAGCTTCATGAATATAAGCACCAGCTAGGGTTGCAAACACTAAAGCTTGAATTGCGCTGGTGAAAAGTCCTAATCCCATTAATGGTAAGGGAACGAATAATGGAACTAGTAGTACTATTACGGCAACTACTAATTCATCAGCCAAGATATTACCAAAAAGACGGAAACTTAGGGAGAGGGGTTTGGTGAAATCCTCTAAGATAAGTATTGGCAGCAGCAAGGGAATAGGTTCAATATACCTTTTAAAGTATCCCAAGCCTTTTTTCCGCAAACCCGCGTAGAAATACGCTAAAGAAGTTAGTAAGGCTAAAGCAACCGTTGTATTAATGTCATTGGTTGGTGCAGCTAATTCGCCAGAAGGTAACTCAATGAGTTTCCAAGGAACCAATGCTCCTCCCCAATTTGACACAAAGATGAACAGAAACAAAGTACCAATAAAAGGCACCCAGGGACGATACTCTTTCTCCCCTAGCTGGTTTTTAGCTAAATCTCGGATAAATTCTAGGACATATTCCATAAAGTTTTGGACACCACCAGGAACAGTTTGAATGTTCCGAGTTGCAGCCAAAGAAGCTATTAATAAAAGACCAATTACTATCCAAGAAACTAAAAAAACCTGTCCGTGAACTGTATAGTTACCGATTTTCCAAAGGAAATGTTCGCCTACTTCTAGTTCTGCTAGGGTAAATGTATTTAGAATAGTTGAACTACCTAGAATTTCCATGCGCCTAGAGTTGAAAAAAATCAATTTTGCTTAGGTGAGGATTCTTCGGAAACATTAATCTTTTGTGCTCTCACTATCCAACTCCGCAGTGGGAGCAAAGACAGATTGCAACATATAAATAATGATTCCACCTTTATAGGTAAGAAACCCCAAGAATACAGGAAGAATGCTCAATTGTTGCCATTTACTAGCAACAATGATTAGAATTACGAAAATTCCTAGTCCTTTGGCACCGAGACGCTGTTCTTGTTGACCTAGGCGTTCAACATCCTTGGCTAAAAATCTCAGATAAACTAAACTTACCAAAGCTCCCAATAAATAATTAAGAGCTGTGTTGAGAGAATAGAAATACCAGACGGGAACAAAAATTAGCCCCATCAACGCCAGAGTATAGATATACAACGTGCGTTGTAGCTCATAGTACTCTGCCATGGAATTCTCCTGCTCATTTGAGAATGAACTCTCTTGAGTCTGTTCCTCTTGTTGTTTTTCTGTGGTTTCTGGAGATGGGTTAGACAAAGGACTCGGCGACTGACTCATTCTTGCTTGTACCTTTGGTAAGAAATTATAGACAGATTACAGGTTTATGCAATCAGATATACAAATTCAAACCATCAGCAATCTTATCACGGCAGTGTAACAATTATTAAATTTCCCTAAATCGGTTAGGAATATATGTACACAAACTAAATTAACTTTTTAATAAAAATATATTTTTTGAAGTTAATTGGTGCTAAGGATAATCAGTTGTTTGGCTTGAAGCGATCTCACAATGGTTAAGTCTAAGTCGAGATTACTAATCAACTCTGCTACTGTCTGTTGTGATTTTATATCATTATCACAAGCTTGCAGGAAAGCTAATTCTACTTCAGAAATATTAACCATTTGATAGTCATAGTTGAAAAAACTCTTTCCTGGATAACCTTCCATACAGGGATGACGCTCGGGGATAGCTTTTAACAATACTTGATCATCCGACCAATCGACTTTATCAAGAGGAGGGCGAGCTAGGAAAAATTCATAGTGAGTTAAACTTGGATCGAGTAATTCTATCAGGCGATAATATTCTTTTTTACTTAAATTTTTGGCTCTACTTATTAACTCATTTGAGTTGCCAATTAATCTTTCTAAATTCCAATATTGGGGGTTAGAAAAGCCAACAAATTCTAATCCTGAAGCATCAATTAGTTGAAACAAAGTTTCGATATTGTAGTCAATTTCTTGGGGGTGAACATACATATCCGCAAAGGCTTCATCGCGATGATTTTCTAAAGCCCACCTTTCTTTCTCTTGCTTTAAAAGGCGGTTTTTTTCAGGTAAATTGGCAAATATATCCCTTCCTACTTTTACCCCGTCCTTATAATCTCCTCTTTTATTTCCCTGGAGTAACGCGATCGCTTTTTGCATTAAGGTTATTTCCCATCGCCCCAATTCTGCATAAACAAAGATGTGGAAAATTCCACCAGAAGCGAGTTTTTTTGCTAGTTCTTGAATTCCTGTTATTGGATCGGGTAAATGGTGTAATACTCCTACCGAATTAATCAGATCGAATTCTCCTGATAATTGGCTGGCTTCTTCTAGTCGTAATTGCTTAAAAGTAACAGGTTTCTTATGTTTAGCAATCACACCAGATCGATTACATCTTTCTTGTGCAACTTCTAAAGCTTTTTCACTAATATCAATAGCTACTACTTCTGCTTTAGGATTGAGATGAATCAGATAATCGGTACTCGAACCTGTACCACAACCAGCATCTAAAATCCTAATATCCTGTCGTGATGGTTTCCTTCCCGTACAAAAATTGTAAGCAGCGATCCAATTCCATCGCCAGTTGTAACCAGGAGGAGTATCATCAGTAAGAGGATCGGGAGGGAAAGGATAGGTATTGTAGAGTTTTGCTACAGCGTTGTTTACTTCTTGTGAGTTTGGCATCATTTAACATTGATCATTTAACATTTAATATTAAATGCCTATGGTACAACGTGAGTTCGGAGTTCGCCCTAAAGGATACACCTTCGGATAGAATTCGGAGTGACCTTCGGTAGTCGCTGCGCGTACGGAGTTATGATTTTTTCAACGAAAGAATAAGAGTTTCAAGGTTATCGAACCATTCTCCAAACTCGAAAAATTGCATTTTGACGAGCGCGGGGAGGGGGTTTTTGATAATTGTTTTAACTGAGTATCATAGTTAACCTGCTTGGTTTGAAACCCCCTTCCACCCCTGCGGATGTTTCATCCGCTAAGGAACGCGCGAGTTGGTTTTGTCGAACTCACGTGGTACAGATTAAAATCCGATTTAGTCGAAACTGTAGCTAGTAAAAAGTCAAGAGAGTTAGCACCAGTAAAACTCCTAATAAGACTGGCCAGTAAAGCAGTTTAGGAATTAAATTATCTCGATATCGAATCAGCCAAAATTGGCTACCCAAAGCAATCAACACAGCATTAAGGGTAATCAATATAATTGCAAAGTAAAACACAAAATAAATGTATTCAATATAAATCAGACTGGCAGTGACAATATTACTTCTGAGATTGAGCTGATCCAGCAAGACGATAAAGATCAGCCCTCCCCCGACCGAAATAATTTCTAGGGCGGAAAATTTCCGAGCATCCTCTGCTTGTTCTTGATTGCTGATGATCAGTTGAATGCCAAACATCATGAACGTAATAACTATAATGGGCATAAAATTGGAAATAAAGACCGTGATAAAGTTGCGAGTCGCGACAACGGTAAAATAGAGTTCAGGAACTTGCTGTTGAGTGATGAAGGTACTTAGACCGAAGTTAGTATCATAATCATTGAATTGATACTCAAAAAAGCTACGGTGAATTTTCCAACCAGGTAAGAGTATATTATGCTGGAGACCAGGAAGCTCTCTTGGCAGCAAGCGGGTATAGGATGCCAAATCAGGAACTAAAATTGTCTTCTGGGTCAGCTCTTGGGGCAGTAAACGCAGGCGAATCTCTTTACTATCAAAGGGATAGCGAGTGTAATCAAATCGCTGGCGTAAGGTGACTTCAAAATACCAACCAATGACTTCATCCTCTGCTTCTTGATGACGGTAAACTTCAATCCACCGTCCCAAGTCGGTGGCAGTAATGGCATCAGGCATCATAAACCCCTGAGCCACTTGAGCCTGAGTTCCTTGGGGATGTTTTTGCCAGATATAACCGCTGACGAAGACGTTATTCGCCTCCTGAAATTTAAGAGTTTGCAAGAAAATGCCCGTGGGAATGTAGATGGGGAGAGTTTGATTAGATTGCCGAGCTGTTTGAGCATATTCGTCTAGGAAACTCTGCAAGCCCGCAGGATCATTAACTTCGACGATTTCGGAATTTTGGTAAGACTGCCCAGTGAGAGAAAAATACCAGATGTAGCCAATTGCAATGGCTAATAAAAGAGCTGTAGAAACGGATACAATCCAGAGACTTTGGGTTTGTCCTGTCCAAGCACGGCAGACAAGAACAATTAAGAAGAAACTGCCCACTATGATCCCGCCCCCAAGTAAAAATTGCTTGCGCTTTAGGCTTTTGTTAAAAGGGGATACTTCGTCCTGGTAAACTAATAAGGCAATAAATCCCTTAGTAGAAGAAACAGGGTGATAGAAGACCCAGCTAGCTTCTCCCGTTGCTGGATCGACCAAAGACATAACTCCCTTTTCTCCTCTAATACCTCGTTCGGCTAAAGAGCGAATCTCTTCACTCTTGAGTGACTGGGCGCGCTCAAATACATTGGTGCGTTGTTTGATGAATTCCTCTAGAGGATGATAGAGAAATGTCCCCTTTTCATCTAGCAGGTAGCCGTATCCCGTCTTTCCCAGGGAGAGGGACGTAATTAACAAACGAATTGACTCGATTTGAGCTTCTGTCAGGGAATCCGTAGCAGTAAATTCGGCGTTTGGCTCTTGTTGCAGTAAGGCATTAATTTGCTGCGCTGCCTGACTCACTTCCTCCTGCCCTAAGTTGAGAACAGCTTCCTGTTGTTGTTGTTTCTCATTCCAATAGGAGGTAAAGATAACGCTGCTAAAGGTAAAACTTGCTAGGCAGAGCAGGAGTGAGATTCTCATTACCCATCGTTGCCATGGGGAGCTAAAAAGTCCTGGAATATTCACTTCTCTTGTTCTTGGTACAGAAAGTCAATACCACCTAATACTAAATCCTGTTTAGATACAACACTTTAAATTTGTGGGAATTTAGAATGCAGAATTTAGCCCTAAAGGCACTAAAGTATTCCCTTCGGTCATTCCCTATCGGTCAATTCAGAAAA
>JASJDB010000392.1 GCA_030065315.1 Xenococcaceae cyanobacterium MO_167.B52
GTTGGAAAAATATCCTCAAAAAGTTTCCATTCTAAATCGTTTAGACCTTCGAATCTTCCTGGCATTTATTTTTTTTTACTCAGAGGATATCACATTCTGAATATTAGTGGGATAGGTTCATGGAATTTTTCTGACAAGTTCTTCTGTTTCTCGAAAATGGGTTTTGAGATATGTTTCATCACAAAGCATCGTCAGATATTCCCTCAAAATTATTATTTTTTATCTAAGATGTCCTAAATTTATTACCTTGACTGTGATCTAAATCAAATTTTTTAGGATCAATTATTTCTCTTAAAACAACAATATTTTGTGATTGTAACTATCTTGCTCCCCTCTCCTACTAGGAGAGGGGCTGGGGGAGAGGTCAAACATCATCAGGCAAAATTTCTAATTCATCAGAAATCATGTCTTGTAGATCTTCATCACAATGAGAATGTAAATGAATAGTAGAAGCTAATAACTCAGCTAGAATTTCTACTTTTTTTTCGTTACTTAGACTAACTAATTGAAACTGATTCACTAACGTAATTACATTCTGACACTCTTCCCCTAACTCAGTAATTAGCCTATTCAAAGTTGGGTTACTAACATGAATTTTTTTATCTCGAAGTTGCATTATAGTTTTCTCTTGAATTAAATCACTGCAAATTCTGTATATTTACGAGTTTCAGGATCGTGAAAAGCCAAAACAATATCTTCTCTTGGTACGTCTTCGCTTAATAATTTATTGGCAATTCCTTCTTCTGTCCAATCTTCTTCTATGTAAATTTTATTATTTTTAAGGCGAATATGAACTTGAATATTTCTGATTTTTTTCTTGCCTTCCCAGCCCATAAAAAGCCAAAAATAATGATCGTGAGTTTCATCAAAAACCAAACAGCTTTCTTGTTCTAAATTAGCTGAACCTGAAACCCAGTTATGATATTCTGTTAGTACTTTTTTTATATTTTGACGATATTTTACTAATTTATCCATTGGGTGATTTTCTCCTTTTCCATATCAACTACTAGAAGTAATATTTGATTTAATTTAGTTACTGTTTGAATAGAATCTCGTTTAAAAAAGTTTTCGTAAATGCTATCTTTAATAGCTAAATAAATTTGATATTCTGGTTCGGTAAGATCAATTAAGTTGCGATATAAAATGTATTGTCCTAAAGCTAACTCAAAGTCTCTCATTAGAGATGGGCTAATAAAACTTTTGATCTCTACCACTATTTTACGCCCATTTTGTTCGGCTGTAATAGGCTTTTCTGCCGATAAATCCGCAAATAGTTGAGCATCTTTATATTTAATCTTGTAAGGATCGGATATAATCTTCCAAGCATCCTTAATTAAGGCATTTTTAACCGCTTAATGATAAATATCTTTTGCTGCCATATTCTACCTCATTATTTATAGGTAAGCCAATACAACTCCACCTGAAAAATTATAGAGCTTATGCAAAATGAAATTTTTTACTTACACCTCAATAGTATTTATTTTTTTATCCCGAAGTTGCATTATAGTTTACCTCTTATTTATGGTAAATCAAACATCTTTTTGACTTCTTCAAAAGGAACGTTAGGTTGATCTTTATATTCTTCCTTGGATTCTCTTAAGTCTTGTAAATCTTGTAAATCTTCTAAAAGTTCCTGTAATTTGACAAATTCTTCATAGGGAATAACAGCAAACTCTTTTTGTCCATTTTTAGTTAAAAATTCTGGGTGTAAATTAATCATTTTCTTCTCAATCATTATTGATAAGCACTTCTACGATGTTTAATTCGATAAATAATTAAATTATTATCTTCAATTTCAAATAAAACTCTGTAATCGCCTACCCTTAATCTATATTCTGGTTCAAAGTTAGTCAATTTTTTAATATCTCCTTGTAAATCATCTTGCATAGTTGTAATTTTGCTACTTACTCTTTTCTGGATATCAGGAGAAAGTTTTTTAAAATCTTTAATAGCTTTAGGATTAAATTGTACTTGATATTTCAAATTTTTATTTTCTAGTTAATAATTGATGAAAAAAGCCCCCCTCTCTTAGGAGGAGAGGGGCTGGGGGAAAAGTTAAACAGGAATTCCCAAAATATCTTCAATTTTTGGCATATCTTCTAACGCAATCACTCTTCCTTCATCTTCAAAGTTTTCAATTTGATCGAAGTTGAGATAGCGATATAATTCTCCTTCAAAAGGTGCAATTTTCTCTTTCACAATTGCCATATATTCTTCCACTGTAGGAATTTTACCCAATAAGGCACATACAGCAGCTAATTCTGCTGAACCTAAATAAACTTGCGCGCCTTTACCCATGCGGTTGTTGAAGTTACGGGTAGAGGTAGAGAAGACAGTAGCATTATCTTCCACGCGGGCTTGATTCCCCATACATAATGAACAGCCAGGCATTTCAGTACGTGCACCAGCAGCAGCAAAGATTCCATATACTCCTTCTTCGCGGAGTTGTTTTTCATCCATACGAGTGGGAGGGCAAATCCAAAGTCTGCCTTTGACTACTCCCGCACCTTCGAGGATTTTAGCAGCAGCGCGATAATGCCCAATATTAGTCATGCAAGAGCCGATAAAGACTTCATCTACTTTATCTCCTGCACATTCTGACATTAATTTTACGTTGTCAGGGTCATTGGGTGCAGCAACGATGGGTTCTTTGATTTCATTGAGGTTAACTTCTATAGTGTCGGCATATTGCGCATCTTGATCCGCAGACATTAAGCAGGGGTTAGCGAGCCACTGTTCCATTTTAGCGACGCGACGCATAATAGTTCTGGCATCACCATAACCGCGAGCTACCATGTTTTTAAGTAGGGCTACATTGGAGCGTAAATATTCTGCTACAGTTTCCTCGCTAAGTTTAATGGTACTGCCAGAACAAGAACGTTCGGCGGTAGCATCAGTAAGTTCAAAGGCTTGTTCTACTTTCAAGTCGGGTAAGCCTTCCATTTCCATAATGCGCCCGTTGAACACATTTTTCTTGTTTTGTTTAGCAACAGTGAGTTTTCCTTGTTGAATAGCTACCCAAGGAATGGCATTAACAATATCTCTTAAAGTTACTCCTGGCTGCAATTCTCCAGTGAACTTGACTAATACTGATTCTGGCATATCCAAAGGCATTACCCCTAAAGCTGCTGCGAAAGCTACCAAACCAGAACCCGCAGGGAAGGAAATACCAAGAGGGAAACGAGTATGGGAGTCACCACCAGTACCTACGGTATCAGGCATTAACATTCTATTAAGCCAAGAGTGAATAATACCATCACCTGGGCGTAATGCTACTCCACCACGAGTAGAGAAGAAATCGGGTAATTCTTTATGAGTTTTGATATCTACTGGCTTGGGATAGGCTGCGGTATGACAGAAAGTTTGTAGGGTTAAATCTGCATTGAAACCAAGACAAGCTAATTCTTTTAACTCGTCTCTGGTCATGGGTCCCGTGGTATCTTGAGAACCAACAGTAGTCATAATAGGTTCGCAGGAAGTTCCAGGGCGAATACCAGATAAACCACAAGCTTTTCCTACCATTTTCTGTGCCAGGGTAAAGCCTTTGCCTGTATCTTCTGGCATAGAAGGGCGGACAAACAGAGTAGAATGTTCTAAACCTAATGCTTCCCTGGTTTTGTCGGTTAAAGCACGACCAATAAGTAAGGGAATCCTACCACCTGCACGAACTTCATCGAGGATAGTTTCAGGTTTGAGTTCAAAAGTGGAAATAACTTGGGGCGAATCACCATTCGCCCTTACGATTTCTCCTTTGTAGGGATAAATTGTAATTACATCACCAGTGTTTAAACTAGAAACATCACATTCAATAGGTAATGCACCAGAGTCTTCAGCAGTGTTAAAGAAGATAGGAGCAATTTTTCCACCCAAGATATAACCACCAGCTTTCTTATTAGGAACATAGGGAATGTCCATTCCTAAATGCCACAATACAGAGTTAATAGCGGATTTTCTGGATGAACCAGTACCAACTACGTCACCTACATAGGCTACAGGATGCCCTTTTTCTTTGAGTTTAGCAATAGTATCTAACCCATCGGGCATTGTTGCTTCTAACATTGCCAAAGCGTGAAGGGGAATATCAGGACGAGTGGTAGCATGAGGTGCAGGGGATAAGTCATCGGTGTTAGTTTCCCCTGGTACTTTAAAGACAGTTACAGTAATAGCTTCGAGAACTTCTGGGCGAGAGGTAAACCATTCTGCATTCGCCCAAGAATCAATTACTTGCTTGGCATAGCTGTTAGTTTGGGAGAGTTCTAAAACATCATTGAAAGCATCAAATACTAACAGAGTTTTGTTTAAGGCTGTTACTGCTTCTTCTGCTAGAGTTGAGTCATCAGATTTTAATAAATCTACTAATGACTGTACGTTATAACCTCCCATCATTGTACCGAGAAGCTTTACTGCTTCAGTGGGCGTAATAAGAGGAGAGGTAATTTCTTTTTTTGCTACTGCGGTTAAGAAACCTGCTTTGACATAGGCTGCGTCGTCAACTCCTGGAGGAATTCTATCTGTGAGTAAGGTGAGTAGTGCTGCTTCTTCTCCTTGGGGAGGATTTTTTAATAGTTCGCAGAGTTGAGATGTTTGTTCTGCTGTTAGAGGTAAAGCTGGTATTCCTTTGGCTTCTCTTTCCGCTTTATGTTTACGATAGGCTTCTAGCATTTTATGTGTCTCCTCTCTATATGTATTTTTATTGCAGGATATCTATTGTCTCATTAGTTGTCTATTACCTCTCCCTCAACCCCTCTTCTAGAAGGCGAGGGGAGTATTTCTAATGTATCGAGAATTTGAGTTTGTTGGCTATGGACTTTTTCAGGGTTTGTTGATGATTTTTCTTATTTTTAAAGGTTTTTTTGTTTCACGCAAAGTCGCAAAAAGGCGAAGACAAAGGGCTTTGATTATCTTTGTGTAAGACACAATTTAATATGATTTATTTGTCAGATTTATAAATTATTTTTGCAAAAACGGAAAATATAAATCAGGCTGACTCTAGATCAATTAGAATTATTTAATTTTATTATTTCTATTACAAAATAATATAGCCTTTCTCAAATAGGTGAGATACAAATTTTCCGAATTCCGAACTTATCTTAACCAAGGTGTATTTAACTAATTCGATAACCGCTATAATGTCTAAATTTAACTACAAAAAGCGATCGCGCTTTTTTTAAACAATCTATAAGTATATTATTTAGAAAAAATACTTAATCATCTTGTATCCTTTTTTAAATAGGAGAGGAGATGTAAAATCCATCAATATCTGTTAAAGGATTCCTTTCAGTCTTATCCGAAGGCGTATCCTTTAGGACAATTAACTATTAACTATTAACTATTAACAAACTTATAGTTTGATTTCAGAAAATGAGAATCCCTATATTAAAATATGACAAAGCAAAGTTTACGTTATTAATTATATCCAGGAGTCAATAAGAGGTGAATTTTGGTACTTGGATTGGTATTGTTGCCTTTTCGATATCGTTATATGTTTTGTGGCAGATTAAACAATTATTATTACTTATATTCACAGCAATAGTTATTGCAACTTCTTTAAACACTTTAGTACAAAGATTGTGTCATCGGGGATTAAAACGAGCTTATGCGGTTTTACTGTCGATGATTTCTTTAGTTGGTGTTTTAACTGGCTTTTTCCTGATTATAGTCCCTCCTTTTATTGCTCAATTTCGAGAGTTGGCTCTTTTATTTCCTCAAGGAATAGAGATATTGAGAAAATTGATCGATTTACTGTTGAGTCGTCTCGATCCTGAGTTAATTAGTTATTTACCAGATATCGATCAGTTTA
>JASJDB010000393.1 GCA_030065315.1 Xenococcaceae cyanobacterium MO_167.B52
GTTTAAGACATTTGCAACCGTCACTCGCTCTCTCACCGCAGGTGCGCGGAGCGACCCCTTCACTCTAAGTGAGGGTCTTCCCGCTCGTATGATAAAAACCACATTCTGCTAATAAAGCTTTTTTGATATCAAGCCAGTATATATCCTCTAAAACCCCTAGCTTATTCTTAATTCTTTTAATTGAAACTGACCTTATTTTACTCAAGTTCAAACCTCTTTCTCGATCTAAACCATTAGCTGATGTTGGTTTCACGTTAACAATAAAGGGGTAATCCCCGGGAGCAAGAAAAGGAACAACAACAGTAGTGTCGCCGAACCTATTGCCAATATCATTTTGTAGAATCAAGCAAGGTCTAGTCTTAGCTGTTTCCGAACCTACTACTGGATTAAGGTTAACGAAATAGATTTCTCCTCTCCTAATCTGCATCCGCGTCCTCTGCTAGACCATCTCCTAATGTAACTTCCCACAAAAGATCTTCTTCTTTCATTTCAGGACTTTGGGATTGAGCGATATATCCTGCTCGCATACTTGCTTCCAGCTTACTTACACGATCTTTCTCAATTAATTCATTAATGTACTTGCTGCGATTATCAAGAGAGTTTAAGTATTCAAGATTTGCGTCGTTGACGGTAATACTTATATTTTTACTCATAATACTAAAACATATTAAAATTTCATAATATAATAATATAATATTATTCAGTATTATTGACAGCTTAGTTCAACTTCTATAATATCTATTGCGATCGCTACTACGGGTAATTTAGCCAAGGTAAACTGCTTGAGCTTATGGAAGTAGAGGAAGCAGGAGAGGCGGAGGAAGTAATAAATCAAAGAAATAATTAGCAGAAAGCCTCTATATTCTTCAAGATTACTAATCCTTAACGGAAATTTCAGAATATCTGCCATAAACTTAATTTGAGGTTAGCAGAACCAGGAGACATTCCTATATCTATGTATACGAAATGATTTACATTTAGTCCTTGCAATAGCCATTGAACCCGAACTTGGCATTGTTTCAAAAACCACCAAATCGATCAGCGAACTCTAATTAAAGATCAGATTTAAGCTCCAATTTAAGGTTTTACACATCTAAGTATTAATTAAGAGAAGAGAGTATGAAGATGAAGCCCGAAGATTTACTAAAACTGGTTGACATAATTAAAAATTTAATATCAGAAATGTTTTTTCAAGGAAAAGAACTACCTGTTTGGCTAATTTTAACTATTAATATTATTTTACTTGCTATATTTGTTCTATTAGCAATTTGGGTAGTGCTGTTTGTATTAAGCAAAATTAAAAATTCGTTCATAGAAGAATTTTGGCCTTTATTTTATAACCAAGAACAAAGAAGACACCGTCTCAAAAGACAGCTATTTGCAGATTATATAGAGTCTGAGATCCGCAATCTCAACAGTCGCGAAGAATGGAAAGATTATCGATTTACTGAATTAGAGGCAGAGATCGAAGCAGAAGGAAGGCGAAAAGGATTGAGCCTAATTCCATTTTTTTATTCAACACAGAGAGGACTACGTCGTGAACAATCTCTTTCTAAAGCTCTAGAATTGAGTAGTGAAAGACTCATTTTAGTCGAGGGAGATCCTGGTTCTGGTAAAAGTGTTGCGCTCCGACACGTCGCCAGAAAATTAGCTAAAAGTGCGATGAAAAGTAGAAGGGTTAAGAGTGTTATTCCTTTATATATCAACCTTAAAAAACTGGAACGTTCCTCCGAAGAACCAATTGACAGAAATTTAATAGAGTCTTTTGTAAAAAAAGAATTGAATCGGATTAATGATCGTGATATTGAAGAATTTTTAGACAACGAATTTGACATTGGTCTTAAGCAAAAAACTTGGTTATTTCTCTTCGATTCTTTTGATGAACTACCTGAAGTATTAAGTTCTGTTGAGGCGGATGAATTTACCCGAAGTTATGCCGAAGCAATTGACGATTTTTTGGGTGGCTTTAATAAATGTCAAGGGATTATAGCTTCTCGTCAATTTCGTGGCCCCAAGCATTTAGGATGGCCTAGATTTCGCATTCTTCCCTTAGAGGATCGTCGTCAGGAATTAATTCGTAAAGCACAACTCGATCTTCCAATAGAAAAAGAACTAATTAGTCAATTAAGAAATGCTTCTCAGGAAATTCACGAGATGACTAAGAATCCAATGTTCTTAGGCATTCTATGTGAAAATATGCGAGATGGAAGTCCTTTTCCTCAAAATACTCATAGTATTTTTGAAAGCTATTTAGAAAAGCGACTAACTCGCGATCAAGATAGGCTCAAAAAGCGTTTCAATCTTGAACCTTCTGCGGTACGGACAATGGCAGAAAAGGTTGCTTTTTGTATGTCATTAGACCCAAACTTGGGACTTAGCCCTACCCGTGCGGAAATTCGGAATGCTATGAGTAATCTTGAGTTTAGAGTTCCAGGCAATTTTGATCAATTTCTGAATGCTTTAGAGTATCTCAAACTAGCACGTTCTGAAGATGAAACAATAGCAGGTGACTCCCCACTATTTACATTTTCTCACCGCCGTTTTCAGGAATATTTTGGCACTTGCGTTGTTCTAAGGGATCTTAATCGGATTAATCCTAGACAGTTATTAACTGATGGTCGCTGGCGAGAAACAACTGTTGTAATATTTCAGACTCAGGAACCAGAAAATTTTGCGCCTATTTTAGCAGAGGCAAGAGATCTGCTAGACAAAGTACGTGCAAGTATAACGGGATTAATTGACGATCCAATCGAATATGTGAATAGGGAATCATTTGAGCAAAGCAGTTCAGCACCTAAAAACTTTTCTTGGTCTCCTGGTTTACTCAATCTGTTGGGACTATTACAAGATGGTTTTATCAGTCGCATGAATGATTTGCCTGATGATATTCAAATGCAGGCAGGACGTTTATTATTATCAGCTAGTACGAAAGGAAATCTTTTTGACAAGAAATGGAGTTTAGAAGTAGCTGGAATTACACCGCAACCAGTTTTACTTTGGTTACTTCGGAATGCTTTTTCCAGTGAAAGCCAATGGTTGAAAGAAGTTGCTTATCGACAGGCTGCTCGACTGAGTAAAATTCCTGATGATATCTCTGCTGATATTCGTAGAGCACTGTTGAGTCTATTTTCTACTAATCGGTTGAGAAAGGAGTTTTTCGCTACTTCTGCCCATCTATCTCGGCTAGATCAGTCATCAAAATATTTATCTGTCTTAAGACTATTGAAGTGTATTAACCCATTTGATATTTGCCTACACATTGGCTCATTAATTTTTCTTTTATATTTAAGTCGGACATTTTTGTTGCCAATTTCAGTTCCGGTCGCCATTGTATTTATTCTTATTCTGCTTTGGACTTATTCCTCCTCTTTGCGAATCTTTTCTTCGGTAGTATCGTCTACAAGATTTTCATTTGAGCAAAGGAGAAATCAAGGCTCATCTATTTTGTTTGATATCACTAGATTTATGACACCAGGTTCAGCTTTGGCAGTGTATCCCCGTCTTATAATTTTCCCCCTACTATGGTCTATTTTTGCCATCTTAGCTGCTAACACGGGACGGTTCACTCATCCTCTTTGGTGGCTTTTCTTGTTCTTATTCCCGCTGTTATATTTTATTTTAAAATCTAAGAATTTCATAAAAATATCTATTTCCATTTTAGGAAATGTTTGGACCTATGTTATTATTTCTATTATTTCTGGCTATCTATTTTTCATATATGCGATCATTTGGATAAATAATTTGATATTTAAGAATCCAGATACTATTCTAGCTAGAATAGTGTTCGTTATTTATGGAATTCTTGTTTTAGCTAGCTTGTTTTCATTATTAAGATCTTGGTTTATATTTTTAGATAATTGGTTTCGTGATTGGATGAAATTGAAAAAATGGATTCAAAGTCGTCCAGCTACTATGACAGCTCAAAAACTACTCAATCTTATAGATTCATATCACAATAAGGGATTTTCTAAACAACTTATTATTATAAGTCGTGAAAGAAATCTTCTACCTGCAAATAATGACTCAGAAAATCTCCTAAACGAACTGGCTATGGCTTTAGAGCATTCGCTGTTTTTGGTGAATAGAAAAACATATATAAGACAAAGAGCATGGCAAAGATTAAAAAGCAAAAAGCAAAAAACATCGAGAAAAATTCTTAAATATTTTGGTGGCATTCCCAAAATATTATCGCAGGGACTTAAATTTTCAAGAAAGTCAAAAAAATCTCATATAGAGAGAATCATCGAAAATTATTCAGGTTCAGATTTTTTCACTTCATGGTTAAAGCAATACACCCGCAAGGACAAAAAGCGATTCATTAACCTTGGTAGTGAATTTCTAGATGAGATTTATATTCTTCTAGAACAAATACGAGCTAAAAGGCTGGTTTCTGAGGGTTCAGAGTGATTAACCAAATTGCTCACTAATAACTAATTGTGATTGTACATCGCTTAAGGCTGTTTGACCCAAAGATACCCAGCATTTCCTTCTGCTCAGAACTGTGACTGTTCCTCTCATCCGAGATAGCCGTCTAATTAAGATTACTATAAATAAAAACCTCTAATGAAAGCAGCACAAATTCACCAATATGGCAACCCTGCCTTTGTGCGGGTAGAAGACGTAGAGATTCCAAAACCAAATCCAGGTGAAGTAAGGATTCGCGTTAAGGCTGCGGGGATAAATAATTCTGACCTACAGACAACCTATGGAACTTATAAAGGCTATGGTCATAGGGGGTTGCCTCACATTCTGGGTCAGGAAGCAGCAGGAGAGGTGGATGCCGTTGGTACTGGAGTAACTGAATTTGTGCCAGGGATGCGGGTAGTCGGACATGTGAATGGTGCTTTTGCTGAATATGCGATCGCACCTATCGATGAATTGCTACCTCTTCCTGACGAAGTTTCCTTTGAAGTAGCAGCTAGTCTACCCATCGCTTATCTAACTGCGAGTATGGCACTCGTCCATAAAGCCAAGCTAAAACCTGGAGAATGGGTACTGGTGCATCCAGGCAGTGGTGGTGTGGGGACGGCTGCGATCCAGCTTGCCAAGCTACTAGGAGGGCGAGTCATTGCTACGGCGGGAAATACAGCCAAGATAGATCGCTTGAAGGAATTGGGAGCTGAACAGGCATTCGACTACAGCAAGTCGGACGTAGTTTCAGAGATTCAGAGAATAACAAAAGAAGGGGGCATTCAAGTAGCGTTAGACGGTGGGGGCAAAATAACCTTACCTCATTGTTTGGAGTCTATAGCTAATAATGGTCGCATTGTTTCCTATGGTTACACTACAGGTATAGAGGCAACTATACCACTGGTTAAACTAATCGGACGTAATGTTCAGCTTTATGGCATTGCGCTCTGGTACAACAATAACTATCAAGCAAGTTTAGAGACACTGAGAGATTTAGTACTACCAGCAGTTGCAGAGGGGAAGATCAAGCCTGCGATCGATCGGGTAGTTAGTCTAGAAGATGTAACTGAAGCACTTCTACTAATAGAGAAGCGGGGTGTTATGGGCAAGATTGTTGTTGTTCCCAAATAAGCTTAAGCTGTCAGACATTTATTAAGAAGAAGATTTCAGTGTTTTGAGGAAGGCTAATTCTCATTAACGAATCAAATAATGAAGATATCTGACTTTAACCCTCTAAAATAGAGTTCTAGTGCTGTTCAACCAGATGTAATACCAAATCCGCATCTCAAAACCCCTTTTTCTTTGTTCCTGATAAAATCCTTCTGTCCTCTGTTTTGTCTAATTTTTAAGTGGGGTATCTAAATCGGATTTGGTATAAT
>JASJDB010000394.1 GCA_030065315.1 Xenococcaceae cyanobacterium MO_167.B52
ACTTCTCCTGTGCCCTGCTCTGTCTATTTGGTAGATAACTTTGTGGTTACTGTACCTTTTCAAGAAACAGATTCTAATATAACTGAGCCAGCAGCAGCTCACTATAAGCTCCAGTCAGGGCCGGAAAAATAATTCCCCCATTGGCTCCAGCAAGGGCAAAAGCAGTTTGAGCAGCAGTTATATTAGAATCTGTTTCTTGAAAAGGTACAGTAACCACAAAGTTATCTACCAAATAGACAGAGCAGGGCACAGGAGAAGTAGCTCGAATTGCCTGACAGCTTAATCCGTGAGCCAATAGAGCATGATGGGAAGTTTGCCAAATAGCTTGACGGTTTTTGACCATAGTTCCAGGAGCATGAACAGGAATTTTCCCCACACCATAGCCCATATGAGTAAAGCAACTAATTTCATTTAGGGTAATCCAATGGTTAACGCGATCTCCTAAATGACTTACTACTAAGGCAGTATAATCAGCAAAATCTTGTGCTATTTCGCGACTTTGCCAAGAACCATAGCGATTTTCTAGGGCTTGAGGACTATCCCAATGAAATAGGGTGATATAAGGCGTAATATCGTATTCTAAGAGACAATCCACTAACCTTTGATAAAAGTCCAACCCTGCTTTATTAATTGCCCCTGTTCCTTCGGGAATGAGACGAGACCAAGATAAACTAAAGCGGTAATGCTTGATTCCCAAAGAAGCCATTAACTTAATATCTTCATGGTAACGATGGTAATGGTCGCAAGCAACTAGCCCTGTATCTCCATTTCTCACTCGACCAGGGGTAGCACTGAAAGTATCCCAAACACTAGGCAAACGACCATCTGTTTCTGCTGCTCCCTCAATTTGATAAGCTGATGTGGATGCACCAAAGATAAACTGCTCAGGAAATTGATAGCTACTCATCAAGATTTTACTCACTCCTCAATTCATTTGAGTTTAGACTAAAAAATTCAAGCTACTAACTTAACTACTAACTACTAAGGTAGTTTCAAGTGTTTGAGCTTGGCCAGTTTTAGCAGAACGATAGGCAGCTTCAATAATTTCAATTACATGACGAGCGTGTTCGGCAGTAACAATTGTGGGGCGCTCTTCCCGAATCCAATCGACCAATTGCATAATATCCTCAAAAACGTGGCATTCTTCGATTAAACGATGAAACCCCACCACATGGGGCAAAATATTGTAATCTGATGTCAAATCATCTTCCTCTTTGCCTGGATAATCGATGGGTTGACCATTAAGAGTATTGCCTTCAATCATTCCCTTAGTGCCAAAAATAACTGGTTGTCCAACGTGCTGTTTCGGTAATTCTCCCGCAGCTACTCCATAGACAAAACCATAGAGAGAATCCCCAAAATCAAGCAGCATCAGAGTATTATCATCCATATTACAGGTAATCTTTTGGCCCTGAAATTCCCTTTCCTGTAACCGTATCCCTGATAAAGCTGTCACCTGTTTTACGGAACCTAATATCCCTGTTAAGACGTGCAATCCGTAAACAGTCATGTCGTATAGTGGTCCCCCTCCTGGAGACCGAAAATACCACTCTGGATTGATATTTGATAGAATGCCATTTCCTTGTCGCACCGATTCTTGTTCGTGATACTTACCAAAAGCCGCACCTGCGAGCGCCCAAATTGGGATTCCTAAAGCTCCTGTTGAGACTAAATGGCGAATTTGCTGATAAAGAGGACGCAACATTTCTCCAGGGGAGGCTACCAGTTTGACTCCTCTTGCCTGAGCTAGTTGAATCAACTCGTCTGCTTCTGCCACAGTAGTTGTCATAGACTTATTAAAATGAACATGAAGACCTGTTGCGATCGCTTTTTTTCCTTGTTGATAGTGTACCCCAATGGGAGAGGCGATGGTAATTGCATCGACATTGCCTGAAGCTAATAAATCCTCATAGTCTTCAAAAGCCTGGGGAACATCAAACTTATCCGCAGCAGCTTCAGCGCGTCCAGGTACTGGATCGCAGATTGCTGTTACTGTTACTTGTTCTTTTACGTCTTCTAGAGTCAAGTGGGGCAGAATGCCTCGTAGAGATACACTACCAGCACCAACAATTCCTATGCGTACTTGATCATTCATCTTTTAGATAACGCCTCCAAGAAGTTGTGTGTTGCCACCCCACCATTTTTTTGATCTTGTCACAGTTGAAAAAAGCTTGATGACCGGTCAGCTGATCTGCTATGGGAAGAAGTTCAGGATGAAAGCGTTCCACCAGTTCTAGAGAAGGTTCTAAAGCTGTAGTATCATCTCCATTGACTACATAAAAATCATGAAGCGGTAATTCGAGGGCAGCCTCTAACAGTAGCCGATGAGCCTTGGCTAAATCTTCGCTTCCTACCCAACCCCATAGCCAAGGATCCCACTCCTGTGCAGGTCTAGCCTCATGAGCAATTTGTCGTCGTTGGGATTCGTTTCTAATTCCTGCGGCACGGAGGACGTAAGTACGAATGCCATAAGCACGGCTATAGGTTGCTAGTAAATCTTCTGCTGCTTTTTTGGAAAAACTATAGGAGTCTTCGGGATAGCAAAGATGATTCTCATCAATAGGTAAACTCTTAATAGGAAAAGGAGTCTGACTAATGCGGAATCCATGACCAAAAGCACAATTACTCCCTGTCATCACAAAAACCTTGACCCCAGCTTCTACGGCTGCTTGCAACAAGTAATAGGTTCCTAGTAGATTGGTTTTGAAAGTTGCATCAAAAGGAATTCCTTGTTTTTCCTTGAACCTCCGTAGTTCGGGGTGATCGGACGGTTCTGCCTGCGCTCCTAAGTGTTGAATTGCTTCCACTCCTGCCACAGCAAGTTGGCAATCTTTAAAACAGTTAAGGTCTGCTTTTACCCAAGGAAAACTGGAAAACTCTTCTGACGGTTTGCTACGAGAGGTGAGTACTAATTCATGTTGCTCTGCTAGTTCGCGAATTACGAACTTTCCTAATCTCCCACTGGTTCCTGTAATTAATACTTTCATAATTAACAATCCCCATAGTTGCCCAGCTTTACTACCCTTAAAAAGTCAGCCAAGAGTTTTAATTAATTCGCTCTGCCTCCTTCCTGTTGACACAGTACTAGTCTATAATTTGATTATAGACGAAAGCATTCTTAGGGACTTTTGTCAAGAAAAAATTCCAGAAATTTAGACAAGATAACCCTAGTTGAGATCCCTACACAGCTCAGGAGATAGATCCATGTTGACAGCAGATTGCGACCACAAATTCTCAAAATATTCTTTCCATGATTTACTAACTCTAGCGGAAGCAGCAGAAAGATTAGGAAAAAGAGCTATGGAATTAGGATTGATATCTAGTTTAACCGTACATCTATTTCCAGACTGCTGGCAGTTTTCTCTGGCTAATGGTCAAAAATCGGAACTTCTGACTCCAGAAGAAGCCTACCTTCGTTTCAAAAAATTGGTGCAACAATTTGAGTCATCAGCCAAAGGGACTCAAAAATAAACCTAAAATTCTATGCTGCTTAGGAAATAAAGATAAATACCGTCAGCCAAGCAGATATAAAGGCTGGGCTGGCATATAAGAAATACAGCAAAGCATTCGTGTTTAACGGCATGAATGCTTTGTTATTTTCGGTGAAATATTTTTGATATTTTTGATTGTAAGCGAGAGGTTCGCTCGTCCGAAGCGATCGCTGCTACCCCTTTATGAGTGCAGATGAAAAACTTTATTCATAATCTTCCATTGACCATTCACTTTAAGCATCGTGAACAAGTCTGTAAATCGATAACCAGTCCAGTTGTCCAATTCTAGCCTTACACTAGAAATCGTGTCGATAATGTCAATACTAGCAATTCTTGCTTGGAGTTCTGTCGCTGGACCATTCTGATCGTTCCAGTCAAAAAGCTGCTGAATATGTCCAGCCATAAGGTCTTTTCCAATATAGCCAAAGATTGTCGCGTCTTGATGAAAGGCAGGCTTCATCTCACTACCTTTGCCAGACTTAGCTCCATCAATATATTGCTGAATTGTCTTGGCGATCGCATCATAATCGCTCAGGTTGTTTGATGTATTACTCATGAGTCTTACTCCTTTTCTGGAGTTGCTATTAAAAGCTTTATTTAAGCCTCGTTAGCCTCTAAAATATCATCTAACAATAGTTTTACTAACGTGGCACAATTTACAATTAAATTCTGTGGGTCTTAAAACCTAGAGTTTTGAGTATCAATAATTGTTAGGCAAAATTCGATTATTAAAATAGACGGAGTTGAAGATTCTGACTAAGATTGGTTGAGCAACTATGAACCCGACAAAATAGAATACATTAATATTATTACATATTCAATCATTCCTGGTTCTAATGAGCATAGAAGACGAATACTCAGATGTCTTGCAAAATCTAGAAGAAGCCATAATCGCACATTATCGAGATAATCCAGAATTAATTGATGCCGAAGTAGAAACAGCAATATCTTATCTAGTTAAGTTCTACAGTGCAGAATCTCAAGGAAAAACCAGTAGTTATCGAGAACCGAAGAAAATCGCAGGAGAAGTAGCCCAGTCAGTTAAACAAATGTGCGAATGGAGATTGGGAAGGGAGAAGTTGGAAGTAGAGGATGAATCAGGTGAAATAACAGAAGTAGCAGCAGCAGAAATGGAAGCTCCAGAAATTAGAGCCATCGGAAATAGTAGCTTGTCTCAAGAGAATCCAATCCTCGGTTAAATTCTGGACTAAAAAACATGGCAGACAAGGTTATTTGAACTTTGTGGCGAAGTTTGTGTGATGTAGTCAGAGTCAAGCATTGCTCTTAATTCTCAAGAAGAGAATGGTAGTTTATTGAGTTTCCCTCTCAAAACGGCTTACTAAATCTGTCAAAAGATTGCGATAGTCTTGAAGCAATTGGGCATAATTTTCAAGAATTTAACTATCTTGAAAATAATTCCAATCATTAGATAATTTAACTAACGATCTGAGATTTTCGTAACTAACAATACAATTTACCTCAATTATTCTCCTGTAATTGTTACTTGTTGATTGACTAAGTATTTTTACTTACTGTCTTTTAAGAGTCTTACATTGATTATTTGCTCTTAATAAATTGAAGTAATATCTAGAAAATTCTTATAAGTTAACCAGCAAAAGGATTAAAAACACTTGTAAAATTTCTGTTACTGCTCACCGCAATAACAAAGTCTTATTGACCAGCACGCTTGGTGACATCAATTTTTAAAT
>JASJDB010000395.1 GCA_030065315.1 Xenococcaceae cyanobacterium MO_167.B52
AGGTTGTCAGTTTCGAGTCTAGAGATACTATCTGTTACTTGTAGCACTTGCCCTAATTCTCCTTAACTAATCAACTTACTAATAGTTTGCTGGAAAGCTGCTTCATTCACTGGTTTTGTGAGATAGGCATCTGCGCCACTCATATTTGCCCATGTCCGATCAATTTCCTTATCTTTGGTGGAGCAAATGATTATTGGTATTTTTTCGGTTTCAGGATTAGCTTTTAATTTGCGACACAGTTCAAACCCACTTTGTCCAGGTAAAATTACATCGAGCACAATTAATGCGGGTTTTTGCTGTTTCAGTCTCAATTCTGCTTCTTCCCCACTAGTCACTCCTAACACGGATAATCCTTGCTTTTCTAGATAACGGGTTAACTTTTCCGCCTCGGCTCTACTATCTTCAACTAAAAGTATTTGGCTCATGTTTTTCTAATTTTTAGGTTAATTGTTCAATGGTGATCAAATTTCTGTTCAGTACTTTGATTACTTCCTCTGCTTCTACAGGTTTAGATAAAAAGTCAGTTGAACCGACTAGTTTGGCTCTCATCCGATCTACTAAACCATCTCTTCCCGTTAAAATCGCCACAGGCACATTTTTGAGGCTAGGAGTTTTTCGGATTTGGGCACAAAGCTCATAGCCATTAGTTATAGGCATCATCAAATCCAAAAAAATGAAGTCGGGCTTACTTTTGAGAAACAAAGGAAGTGCTTTTAAAGAATTTTGAGTACTTACGAAACGATAACCGTTATCACAAATGATTTTCTCTAAGGCTTGGCAAGCGACCAGACTATCATCCACACAAGCGATTAAAATGTCTTTGTTGGCAGAAGACACATTTGGCTGATTATCAGCAACATTGCTTTTTGGAGCAATTGGTACTGAAGAGAAGTAAATTACTTCCAGCTTAACTAAAGGCAACAAAGACTTAACCAAAGTAACAATTTCAATATTGCTATTGATAGCTAAATCCCGCAGGCTGTGGATTCCATTAATGAGAGGAATCAAGAAAGTTTGATGTTCAGCAAGATTCTGAGCTTGGATCAGATTTGGTTGTTTAATAACAGGAATTAAATTGGGAGAATAGTTGGTTAAGCCCTGATTTTGCCATTTTTGCCAGGCTTGTAGGGCTTGTTTGAGAACAGAGGTAATTTCTACTAAAGGTAAAAGTGAAATAAACTTGCTCTTAGGATCATCAGGAATAACTTTATAGGATAAACGATGATTGCCATTTTGAGATAACTGGATTAAATCAAACAAAATCTCTGTATTAACGTTGGCAATGACATCAGCTAATTGTTTCCGTTCTATTACGTCCTGATTTAGTAAATTGATCAGCAGCTTATAATTTTCCTGGAAGCTTTGTGCCAGGGCTACAGATTGAAGCTGAGGCTTTTGTAAGCTAGAAGCAAGCAACTTTAATTGGCGACGTAATGCCCCTACTGAATTAGTACCACCTAGCAAACTTAAATGTCCTAGACGGAAAAAGAAAAACCAACTTTGACTGTTATTAATTTTTAGATATAAGCTACCACTAAAAGATACTTTTTGAAATTCTTGTAGTTGAGCAAATAAATCTTTTAAATTTATATTTTTATATTCAATTTGTTGTTCATTTTTTAACATTTTATTTTAATAGATTCCCTAGCTATAGTTAGTATTCCCAATTTTTTAGAGAATTTGAGTTTTGTAACAAAAGTTTACTTTTGCTTTTTTGTCTAAGTAATAATCAAAATTTTTGTCAAATTAATCGAGAAAAATTCTTATTAGAATCTTGGAATTTTTCAAGATATTTGTGAGTTAAAGAGACGATTTCTTCTGTTTTTAGAGGTTTAGTAATAAAATCTGCAACTCCTAATATTGCGGTACGAGTACGAGCCATAATACTGTCATTACTGGTGATAATTACAATTGGAATATCTTGTAAACTGGGCATTTTTTTGATTTGAGAACATATTTCATAACCATTTGTTATTGGCATTACTAAATCCAGAAATATTATATTAGGTTTGTTTTCTAGCATAATTTTTAAGGCTTTATAAGGTTCTTCAATTAGAATGACACGATAGTTTTCTGGTTCAAGAATTTTTCTCATTTGGGCATTAATTGTAGGACTATCATCAATGCACATAACTAAAGGTTTATTAGTAGGTTCTGGTTCAACTGGTTGGTGAATTTCTTTGAATACAGACCTCGATGGTTGATTATTAGTTGAAGATGATTTGTGAGTAGGTATTTTTTCGTCAGGAATAGCTTTAAGTTCCATCAAGTTAGTATTAATGTATGGCAAAAAAACATTAATTAACTCTAAAGGGTCTTTTCTCGTTAATACAGATAAATCTCTGATTGTTCTTGTGCCATTAATTAGTAAGGTTAATTTTTGATAGGTAGATTCTTCAGTAGATGTTTTAAACTGATTTTTATCCTTGATAACTATTGCCAAGTTAGGAGAATATTTTTCTAACCCAGCATTTTGCCAATTTTGCCAAGATTTTAGAACCTGAGTTTGAAGAGATGAAAAATCTATTTCAGTTAGGGGCTCTTTAAGCAAAGGATGACGGAGAATTGCCCCCATAAAGTTATGGGAATTAGCATAAATATCTTCTACCTGATTAATATTTTGACTATTTTGGCAGCAATCAAATAATACTTCTGCTATGTATTCTTGAATTAGTAAAGTAGCTTGTTCAATAGTAATTTTTTGTCTTTGATATAAAACTTTGATTGCCAAATATTCCCACAATTCAGAACGCTCTGTTTCTCTTAACTTGAGATCACGGGAGTCAACGTGAGGACATACTTTAGTTACTGCACGGTGTAAACGTCTGAGAGGATGTTCATTGTCTGTTGCCCAAATTAAAGCACCTGATTTTAGGTAAAAACTCCAAAATTTTTCGTTTTTAGATGTAAAGTTTACTTTGCAAATATCTTCTGATGTGTTAAGCCTTTCCTCTATATGAGATATAATATTAATATTATTAAATAACTTATTATGCTTCACAGTTTTATATATATAGTTGATAGCTACTATCCACTCTATTTTAATAAGAATTTAGAATAGTACAAATAGTGTTCCTACCTAAGTATTTATCCTGATAAGTTTAATCTGAAAATATTACAAGACTTCTAATTACTAATTATCAGGATATAACCATAAAGTTTTTATTTATTGTGAGAAGTAATTTTACGCCAATCTTCTAGGGTATTACAGTTAAATAAAATAGATCGTTCAGGCAGTGCCTCGCTTTCAGGCAGATCGAATATCGGTAATTCCACTACTAAAGATTGTTTGAGCCACTGTTGGAAAGATTTTCCTCCGTTATGAAGATAGTTTTGCAGGGAAGCTTGACAACTAGTTTTATAAAAACCACAAAGAGGTTCCCAACCTTTAGGATGACGAGGTAGTATAGCAACTGTATCTTCTGGAACTTGAGTCAGATAGGAATACCAACTAGTGATAGTTTGAGAATCAATATTCGGTAAGTCGCAAGCTAATAATAGAACCCACTTGGTTGTCACGGATTTTAATCCTTGAAAAAATCCCATGAGAGGAAAGTTAGATTTAGTTTCTTTTTCGACTAAATTTTCTTTGATGAATTTACAAGATTGGGGAACAATGTCTTGATATCTTTCTGTCCAAGGTGTAATAACATAGACACACCTAGCGGATTCTTGAGCTACATTACATACGTGATAAAGCAAAGTTTGATTTTTTGCTGTCGGGAGTAAAGCTTTATCTTGTCCCATTCGGGAACTTTGTCCCCCAGCCAACACAATTGCTGTAATGTCTTGTTTCATAAAATTCGGTTAAGAAACTTAGAGTGATGGAACAGAAAAATTCTGGGTTAGAAAAATCAGAAAAACAGTCCCAACTATGGATCTACTTATTACCTGTAGTGGGAGCTTTTCCTGCTGCTTGGACTTTATATCGCCGAACAGGTAATTTAGAGCAACAAAAAGCTAGTCGTTTATCTTTAATGTTAGTATTGCTGTGGCTTATGGGATACATTTCTTTGTCTATTGGTGCTACTCAAAGTTCAGAGATGTTAACTTTTAGGCTATTGTATGCTAATACTTTACTAACCAGTGGCTACTTTCTAATTTGTTTGGGCTTGATGTTCCGTTTGAGAACAGGAAAGTCCCCTTATTTACCTTTGCTTAGTCAGGTTGCTAATAAAATTGGGCGTAAGTAATAAATTAAAGTATTTTCTTGGTCTATGCTACCGTAAATTACATATATATTTATTACATTTTTTAGTATTTACGTTTTATTAAGTGAGGTTCTCGTGACAGTAAAAAAAGCCTATAGACCCCTTCCCTCTCATCAAAAACCTATTTCCCAAAGATACCGTGTGAAAAAGCGCAATGGTAAAAAAAATAGAGTGATGATGGGACTAGGTTTGACTTTAGTATCTTTGATGTCTGCTGTTGGCGGAGCCTTATTAGCCGTTACTCTTTCTGATTCTCCCATCTTACTCCACGGTAAGCCTAATCCGCATCAAGAAGCTGTTTTTAGTCAAGATAATGCTGTGGAGTATAAAAATCTTGGCATACCAGAACTATCTCGCCCAGTTAATATTTTACTTTTAGGGATTAAGGTACTAACTTCAGATGTAGGAGATCAATCTAGTCTTATGCTGCAAGAGGAGTTAGGATATCAAGCTTTAGTAAATTCTTTTCAGGGATTGAGCGACACTATGTTGTTGTTACGTTTTGATCCAATCCAAGAAAGATTATCTGTACTCTCTATTCCTAGAGATACCAAGGTGTATTTACAACAATATGGCACGAGAAAGATCAATCATGCTAATGAATATGGAGGACCAGCTCTGACTGCTATGGCAGTAAGCGAGCTTTTGGGTGGAGTGCCCGTAGACCGCTATGTAAGAGTTAATATTCAAGGGGTGGAAAAGTTAATTGATGCTTTGGGAGGCGTAACGGTTGATGTCCCCAAAGATATGAAATATAACGATTTTAGTCAGCACCTTTATATCGATCTTAAAAAAGGTAAGCAGCTTTTGGATGGGGATAAAGCAGTACAGTTTTTAAGGTTTCGCTACGATGGCTATGGGGATATCTCTAGGGTACAAAGACAACAGATGTTGATGCGCTCTGTAGTAGAACAGGCAATGAAGCCGGCTACTATCATTAAAATACCTAATATTCTTTCTGTAATTAAATCTCATATAGATACTAATCTAACAGTCAAAGAGCTAATGGCATTGGGGAAATTTGCTTCTCAAACTGACCGCTCCGATGTTCAAATGCTCATGCTTCCTGGAGATTTTAATGATCCTGAAGAAAAAGTTAGTTATTGGCTACCTAATAATCGCAAAATTACGAAGTTGGTTCAACAACATTTTGATGTGTCCTCATCTGGTAGTTATGATGAAGGATTTCAGGACTACTTCAGTTTAAGAATAGCAATTCAAAATAATAATTTAGAAGATAATACTGCTGCCCAGGAAATGCTCAAAAGTTTGAGAAATGCTGGTTATGATCGGGCTTATATTCGCAATTCTAAATTGGATACTCCTAGTACTACTAAAATTGTAGCTCAATCTGGAGATCGCGCTGCTGCTAATATAGTTCGTGCAACTTTGGGTATGGGAGAAGTTTTAGTAGAAAGTACAGGAGTTTTATATTCTGATATTACAATTCAGATTGGGGAAGACTGGAATAATCAAATATTAGTTGATGAGGAAGCATTAACAATTAATGGGAATGACTTATCCCAGAATTAGATAGATACTTACAATGAAAAAGATTAGAACAATTGAGCTATTGTCTTTAATTGCTCCATAT
>JASJDB010000396.1 GCA_030065315.1 Xenococcaceae cyanobacterium MO_167.B52
TTAATGAAAGAAGAGATAAAGAAGCGAAATTAAAATTATATTCTTCTCAAGGTGTTCAAGAGTATTGGATTGTAAGTTGGCAATTAAAAACTGTAGAAGTTTATCGAAGAGAAAATTTACAGTTGAAATTATTTGCTACTTTAATAAATCAAGATGAATTAACTTCCCCGTTATTACCAGATTTTAGTTGCAACATTACTAGATTTTTTATATAGATGATATTTATAGTAGGGTGGGCGACCGAAGGAAGCCCTAAAGGATCCCTAAAGGGTACACCTTCGGATATACTTTCGTGCAATGCTCACCCTACAAGATTCAACTCATTTTCCAAGATTTAGATAACCAAGAAAGTCTTGTGGTTATTTTTGTAATTTGGGGAAAAGGGAAACCCGCTTCTCGATATAATTCTTGGGGAATTTTATCTTTTATTTGTTCGTGTAATGTTGGAAGTTCTGACCAATGTTTCCCACATTGTAGGTGATGGGCGGTATGATAACCCAAATTACAAGTAAACCAGTTATAAGTTGGATCAATTATATTGTAAGTCGCAAGATAAGGATCTTCTGTATCTAATCCTGCATGATGTTTATAGGTG
Organism: Xenococcaceae cyanobacterium MO_167.B52; assembly: GCA_030065315.1. GTDB lineage: Bacteria > Cyanobacteriota > Cyanobacteriia > Cyanobacteriales > Xenococcaceae > JASJCP01. The sequence goes on from JASJDB010000396.1 coordinate 596, forward strand.
TCAAATGCCGTGGCATAAAGTAAAATCAACATGGGCAGGATAAATACTATCAGGGCATTGTACCAGTGGATCCAAGTTAGTAACGCGATCGCGATTAGTGTAACTATAATATTTTGAATCAAGCGTTTTTGTTCGCGAGGATATTTTTTACCGACTTTGAATCCTCTGGTGTAAGCTGTAGTGCCAATATAGATGGTGTATTCAAAAACATTCATGATCTCGCCATTCTTTTTCTTCCAACCAGATTCATCTTTATTTTGATCGAGATAGTTTTGATGATGTCCCAAGGTATGGTGTAATACCCATAATTCCCCAACCACACCAGTCTGCAAGCTCATAATAAATTCGATTGCTCTATTTGCCCATTGTTTTGAGAAAAACTTATAGTGTTGATGATGATGATTTAAGGAGCAAGTAAAGCCTTTAATATAAATTCCGATAAGTCCCCAAAATAAGGTTAGTAGCCAAAAAGGACTAAAGCAAAAGACCAATAAATCAACAGAGAAGATTAACGATATTACAGCTATGGGGTAGTAATCAATTTTTTTTCTAACAAACATTAAAAAACCATATTGTCAAACACCCTATTCTAATCGAAATAGGGTGTAATTGAGAATAAATACCGAATTTTCCCGACTATATCTTGTAGTTTTATTGTAGTGCTTTACGATATAGTAGTTTTAAGTTCCATAATTAAAGATTCTCAAAAATTAAATCTTGACTATAGGCAATCCGCATTTTTTCCAATTCTTCAATACGTTTTTTGGTGGTTTGTATTTCTTGATAAAGCTGTGACATTTTTTCAGAATCAGTTAATGGGTTAAGTTTACCCCACTGTTCTGTACAATAAATTTTGTATTTAATACAGTTTACCAATTCTAGAGATGCGATCGCATTATTAATTCTGGCAGCAGCACGAAATATATCTGATTCAGTTTTTTCCTCTAGATGCAAAAAAGGCATTATTTGACTATTATAGTCTGGATATTTGGCAATATTGTTATGTAAGGAACTAAGTAAAAAATCTTGTTCTAGTTTAATTCTTTCAGGATTTTTTGTTTCTATTTCTATAATTTGTTGCCATAAAAAACGATGTTCAGCCAAACTAAAACACAAATCTTTCTCTTCTAGTTTCTCTAAAAGATTTTCCCGATATCTCGGACAGTGGATATAAATGAGTAATAGTAAGGATTCTGCTTCAGCTAAGAGTTGTGTTTCGGGATTTGTGGCAACACGTACGGACGGGGCGTTCGAGCTTGTCGGGGAACCCGACAAGTCAGCCCCTCCTGAAATGGGCGAACCAAGTGACCTTACGGTAGGCGCGTCGTGAGTACCCATCGCGTCCTCTTTGAAGAAAGTTGAGGACAGCTCCCCAGACGCTCGCCCTGTCCGTTGGGATTTGGAATTATGAGCTTGCTTCTTAGTTTTTCTAGGTTTAAAATTCTTTCTATATAATGGGGATAATTGTGACTGAAGATTAGCTAAGTTTTGAGCTACTAGTCTAGCGTCTCCTTGAGATAGAATTTCGGCACAGTGATTCAGATAGTAGTTTCTTTGATTAGCATCTTGCAGGCGGTTAAGCAAACTAACCATTCCTGTTGCGACTTGCTGCATCTGATCAGCAGCTTTAAGATTTTTACCAGATATCAGATTATTAATCTGCCAATCAATCCATAAAGGAGCATTGTCTAGAGCATTACGATAAATATCAACAGCATCATCCCTAGAGAGCAAAAATTCATCAGCGTCCTTCCCCGATTCTAGATTTAAAATCCGCAGTTGTACTTGTCCAGAATAGACTAAATCTTTGACTTCAGAAATTGCCCGTTCTGTAGCTTTGATTCCTGCATTATCTCCATCAAAATTGAGGATAATCTGTTTAGAAGGAGTATAGCGGAGTAATTGCTTGATTTGATGGGAAGTTAAAGCGGTTCCCAAAGCAGCAACTCCATTAGTTATGCCTGCGGTGTAAAGTGCGATCGCATCAAAATAACCTTCCACTACAATAGCACGATCTTCCGTAGCGATACTTTTATGTGCCTTATCCAGATTAAATAAAGTTCTACTCTTATCAAATAAAGGAGTTTCAGGAGAGTTGAGATATTTTGGTCGATCGTCTCCTAGAGTACGACTACCAAACCCAATAACCCTGCCTCTAATATCTAAAATTGGAATTGTAACGCGATCGCGAAATACGTCATAATAACCATTACCAGTACTACGCTGCTTAATTAATCCGCACGACTCTAGTAGGCTTACAGGATAGCGTTTCTGTTCTACTAGATAACGATATAAAGTCTCCCATCCTCCAGGAGCATAACCCAACTGAAACTGAGAAATAGTTTTATTTTCTAACTTTCTTTCCTGTTGAAGATATTCTAAAGTGGGTTTTCCTTGACTTTGCTGTAGTGCGTGCTGATAAAAATTAGCTGTAACTGCTAAAACTTCGTAAAGTTGCTCTCTTAAAGTTAGCTGTCGCTGTATTTCTTGCCTTTTTTCAGGTTCTAAAGTTTTTACAGGTATTTGATACTTACGAGCTAAATCTAATACTACCTCCGCAAAAGATTGTTTACCAATCTCCATCATAAACTTAAAAGTGTTGCCCCCCGCACCACAACCAAAGCAATAATAGACTTGTTTCTCTTGGGAAACGCTAAAACTAGGGCTTTTCTCATTGTGAAAGGGACATAATCCCAAATAGTCTTTGCCCCGTTTGCGTAAGACAACATATTCGGAAATTACATCTACAATATCAACTTCCTGTTGTACTGCTTCAATGGTATCTGGGTGAATATGAGGTATTTCCAAAAGTGATACTAAATAGGGTTTGCTGAAAAAGTTTTTTGGCGAGGTTCAGAAGTCAGTCCTAAAGGATTAGCTGGCGCGTCAAGTCAGAAGTCAGAAGTCAGAAGAGGTAATCAGAATAATCTAGACAATCTCAAAGGGGTATGGCTCTTTTGAAGGTAGATAAGCTTATTTCTTGCACTTTGTCAACTTTACCTGAAGACCAAACCATTTATTTGTAAAGGGTTTAGACTTATTCAGCAAGTCCTAAATAAATAGGGATTAAATTACTAAAGGTTACTCCGAACTCCAAACTCCGTCCGCGAAGCGCGACTACCGAAGGTGTTATCCGAAGGTGTATCCTTTAGGGTTAGGGATCCTTTAGGACTCTGAACTTACGTTGCTTAAGTTCTTAGCAGATAAAGTCAAAAGTAATTATAACTTTTCTTGCTTCTCAACGGTTAGTGACATCTTCCCACACTGTTTGTAGATTCCAAAAAAAATTAAAAAGTTAGCCCAAGGAAAAAAAGCTAACTTATTTTACTTAAAACTTAAACTAAGTTGTAAAAAGTCAAATTGAGAAGGTCAGATAAGGAAAAAGTAAGAAAAATAAAGGAGATAAGAATAAATCAAATCTGTAAAACCTAATGGAGTCGGACTTATCCAGTTTCAAATAAAATATAACTAAGATATTATTTAAGACAACTCGGATATTATATTTTGAGTTGGTTTCTAAGTTGATTAATTAATCATGATATTAGAGAGAAACAGTTTTTTTGATGATTCTTTAGACAAAAAAGTTATTAAGCAACGTATTACTGAATTAGATCAAGCTAAAGTCGGCTTTTACAGCATTGGTCTGTATCCAGCTTCTCTGGCTTACAATTCAGCGATGCAAAGAAGCGAAAAATCTTTATTGTTAGCTCCCCGTCCGAACCGTGAATTATTGGGAGCATTTTCTAAAGATGCCATCAAAGGAATGGATCCCAGGCACGTCACCAAACTCCATCGAATTTCTAGTCATAAAGAAAAAGATGATTCAGTACCGAATACTCTAGAATATCTAATTGCTCAATGTGATTTAGTCATTCTCAGTGCCAATAGTAAATATATAGAGCAAGACCTAATAGAAGCTTGTAAAATTAGGAAACAACTGAATCGGAAAAATGTAGTGTTAGCCTGTCTTGCGGGGTCATTTAGCCATGACCAAAAACAGAATACTTCCTACGTACTATGCGAAAAAAACCCCAACTTAGGCTTCTTCTCTGGATTTCATCGTCATGGTGCGTTACGCGACCCTGTAGATAGTTTTACAGCCAACTTCTGCCATCCTGATGCCTTAACTGCTCTCATAGGAGCCCATATACTTAATAAACTTTCTCCTAATATTCAAGTTGCGCCTGGTATTCATAATGTGGAAGCTCAATATATTAAGGCTGCCAAAAATATGGCATCTATCCTGGCAGGATTTGGCTATGAATATCATCAGGAAAATCCTGGGATTCTTCCTACTTTACTTACACTGTTGCTCAATCAATGTTTAGATCAAGCAGCAACGGTTTCTATGTCTCGCAAAGACCGTCATAAACTCTATAATCAACAAACTATTGCTTTAACTGAATTGGGGTATGCTGTTCCCAGAATTGAGGCGACTCTGAACAAAGGTGGTTTTATGGAAAGAGTGCGAGATCATACTTTTTCTCAATTAACGGCAATGGTAGCAGATGTAAGGGGTAGTATGATGCTACCAGTAACGGGGCTTCCCACAAGAAACTTTCAGGCTGGACAAGTATTAGCTAATGGAATGATTGAAAACGGTCGCTGTCCTGACAATATAGAAGAATTTGAGCAATGGTGCGAGAATGCGGGATTAAATAAAGGAGCATTAGAAGGATTAAAAGCTTTACGATATTGGCCTCAAATTGAAGAAAAATACTCTATCCCCAATCATGACGCTTCCATGGTTAATCTACTTTATAAAGCACTATATGGCACTGAAATTGAAAAAGATTTTGCGTTTGAAGTAATGACGGAAAGTCGAGAATTATCTAATTATTGTCAGGAATCTGTTCGACCTGCCCATAGTCGAAAATATGCGGATGCCCTGAATAATCTAGACCGTGCGGATGCTCTAGAATTGATTTCTAACGTTGTTATTGCTAATAATGCCAAAAAAGCAATTCGCGAGGAAAATGCTGGTGAGGAAAGAGAAGTTACACCTGATGATCCTGCTTATATACAAGTAATAGATTGTATTGAACAAGGTGCATAGTATGGAGAAAATTTTAGATATAGCGTTACGGATATACGTTAGGACATTTTTTGAAAGCTGCATCAACACACTCTCCTACTGTCTCAAATTCCTTAATTCTCTGTTTCATCCAGGTCTTGAGAACAGACCACCAACGCTCTATTTTGTTCAAGT
>JASJDB010000014.1 GCA_030065315.1 Xenococcaceae cyanobacterium MO_167.B52
CATGAAAGAAGCAATTAACTATGCCTACAACAAAGGAGTAGTAATCGTTGCTGCTGCGGGCAACTCTGGAGAAAATGCTTCTGGTTATCCAGCTAGATACCCCAAAGTAATTAGTGTATCTGCTACAGGTGCTTCAGGAGAAAAAGCATCCTATTCTAACTATGGTGCAGGAGTTGATATTGCAGCCCCAGGAGGAGATGAAACCGCCCAAATTTTGCAAAATACCATCGATCCCAGTACGGGAGAATCGATCTTTTTGGGGGCAATGGGAACAAGTATGGCATCGCCCCATGTAGCAGGAGTTGCAGCCTTAATTAAAGCTAGTGGCATATCTGAACCTGCTGCTGTTTTAGAAGTTCTCAAAAAATCTTCTCGCAAGGTTACAGAAGACCCCTTAAACTATTTTGGTGCTGGTCATTTAGATGCTAGTGCAGCAGTTAAGTTAGCCTTACAAGGACAAATTACTTTTCGGGATTTCTTCCGTTGGTTAAGAGATAATGGTTATCTCAACCCTCGCTTCTGGATTGATGGAGGTGCCGTAGCTCTATTGCCCAAAGTACTTATGGTATTGGGTTCTTATCTTTTAGCTTGGTTCTTAAGAGTCTATTTTCCCTTTAGTTGGGCATTAAATACTGGTTTGATTTTTGGTAGTTCTGGCTTATTTCTCTTACAAGGATTATACGTTTTTGATCTTCCTCAATGGCCCTTCCGTCTTGCTGGTAGCTCTATCCCCGAATTAGGAAATGTAGTAATGGCAGCACCGAGTTTTAATCCCATATTTGCTAGTGTCCTAATTCCTTTTCTCTTAATTACTCTTCTTTCAGGAAATGCTACAGGGAAAAAATTTGCTATCGGCTCTTGTCTAGGTGTTGCCATGTGTCTAGCTATTAGTGCGGTCATCGATCCTGCGGTGTGGGGTTTAGGTGCTGGTACCATAGCTCGCAGTTTCTTGGGAGTTAATGCTTTACTCTGTTTTGGATTAGCTTATTTGGCTAGTAAGGAATAATCAAAGACAATCAACTTTCTGAAGCATACTATTAACTACTCAAGATTAATCTATGGCTTTGAAACCCTGTAAAGTTTGCGGTACTCTCAATGCAGAAGGAGTTGAAACCTGTCTGAGTTGCGGTCATGATCCAGAAAAAAGCAAAAGACCAGCTATATTCCGTTATTTAGCAGTTGCTATAGTTCTTTGTTTGGCTTTACCTGTTGCATCAGGATTAATTAACTGGATTTTGCTGCAACTAAAACCCGAATCTCCTACTCCATCTCAACCTCAAGTTTCTTTGAGGGAAGTTGGTAAAAGTAATTAAATTAAAGGTTTGCAATGCAGCCTATTGTTATCCGCTTGACGCTCCAAATCACCAACAGGGATTTTTTCTACAATAAAAAAGCACCTTAACACCTTGGGGAAAATTTCGTAAACATGGGCAAAACAATACCGAAGATAGAACAACATTTCTTCAAAAAACTTCAGTGGATTATTGATCCTGTGAATTATATGGAGACAGCTTTCAAAGATTATCCCGATTTGTTTTTGGGTAGAGTTTCTGGCTTTGGTGATCAAATTGTATTTGTCCATAATCCTGAAGCATTACAACAAATTCTCATAACTGATCGCGACAATTTCCCCGCTTTGGGTAAAGATAATAGCATTTTAAAACCGATAGTTGGTAGTAATGGGATCATGATGCTAGACGGAGATCGCCATAAAAATCGTCGCAAGTTACTTCTCCCTCCTTTTCATGGGGAGCGAATGCAAGCCTACGGTAAATTAATTTGTGATATTTCCCAAGAAGCTTTTGACCAATTGGACTTAAATCAATCATTTACCGCCAGAAAAATCTGTCAAGATATCTCTTTACAAGTCATTCTAGAAGTAGTTTATGGTTTGAAAGATACTCCCCGTTCTCAGAAATTGCGCCAATTAATCGCTAAGATGGCGGATGTATTTCGTTCTCCATTAACCTCCGCTTTTCTGTTTTTTCCTTGGTTACAAAAAGACTTAGTTAGGTGCCTGGAGTCCCTGGGGTAATTTTTTGCGACAACGAAAAGCAATCGACAAAGCGATTTATGAAGAGATAGAACAGAGGAAAGCTCATCCTGATGGCTCCCGTCAAGATATCTTGTCTTTACTAATGTCTGCAACAGATGGAGCAGGAAACTACTTGAATGTATCGGAACTGCGAGATGAATTGATCACATTGATGTTGGCTGGACATGAAACTACTGCTACAGCTATGTCGTGGGCTTTATATTGGATTCATCATCTACCAGAAGTAAAGCGTAAATTAGTCGCAGAACTTGATAGTTTGGAAGACTCTAGTGATTATATGGCAATCGCTAAATTGCCCTATCTCAATGCAGTGTGTCAAGAAACTCTCCGTATTTATCCTGTGGGAATGTTGACTTTTACTAGGGTAGTCCAAGAAGCAACAGAAGTATTAGGCTATGAATTTAAACCAGGACAGATAGTAGCTGGATGTATCTATTTAGTGCATCGGAGAGAAGATATTTATCCTGAGCCTAAACAATTTAAACCAGAACGGTTTTTAGAGCGTCAGTTTTCTCCTTATGAATTTATCCCCTTTGGAGCGGGTTCTCGTCGCTGTATTGGAGAAGCTTTAGCACAGTTTGAACTCAAACTTGCGATCGCAACTATTATCAAGAATTATGACCTAGCCTTGGCTGATCATAAGCCTGAATTCCCCCAAAGGCGAGGAATTACTTTAGCTCCAGCTAAGGGAGTCAAAATGGTTTTAAAAGGAGTCAAAACTGTTAAAAGTCCTGATAAAGCGATCGCTTAATTTAGAATGGGAAGAAAACTAAATTTAAGATTTTTGATTTTTGCATTTGAATCTACCTTCAATAAAATCTCTTTTTTTAAGGTGCTTAGTTTTTCTTCCCGTTACTCTTTTGCGCCACATTCTGAAGCTAGAAGCTTTCATTTCTCGGCGCATCAAAGCAATAACTTCTTTTTCTTTTAATCCGTACTGTAATTCTATAGCCTCAAAGCTTGTGCGATCTTCCCATGCCATCTCGACAATACGATCTATCGCTTTAGTATCTAATTTTGGAAGATTCATTGAGATTTAAAATATTAACTTGATTGTAATACACAAATCTTATCAATTTTCATAAGACAGAATCCAGGAACAGACAAAACAAGTTAAGCTATCGATAATGAATAAGATCGGCAGCTATGAGACCAGAATTTGCGATCGCAGCTTATGGCTTAACTAAGAGATTTGATAATCAGATATCGGTCAACGACCTCGATCTCGAAATCAAAAGTGGGGAAGTTTATGGTTTAATCGGTGCTAATGGGGCTGGTAAAACTACTCTGATCCGAATGTTAGCAGGAGTAGAAGAGCCGACTTTGGGGGAAATATATCTTCATGGCAATCTGTTCTCAAGAGACAGCAATAACCTCACCATCAAACGTAGAATTGGTTATCTTCCCGATGACTATCCTTTATATGATGATTTGACTGTCTGGGACTACTTAGATTATTTTGCTAGACTGTATCGTATTCCTGCTTCTCGTCGTCACCATCGGATTTATGAAGTATTGGATTTGATTCAACTGGGTAATAAGCGCAAAAGCTTAATTGTCAATCTCTCAAGAGGGATGAAACAAAGGCTAAGTTTAGCCAGAACCATCATTCATGAACCAATACTACTATTTTTAGATGAACCTGTATCTGGTTTAGACCCCATTTCCCGAAGACAATTCCGTGACATTATTAAAGTTCTACAGGAAGCAGGAATGACAATTGTAATTTCATCCCATGTTTTAAGTGACTTAGCAGAATTATGTACTTCTGTGGGAATTATGGAATTAGGCTTTTTAGTTGAAAGTAGCTCTTTAAAAGATATTTGTCAGCGTTTTGCTCGCCCACAAATTATCATTGATACTTTAGGCGATTTAGCTATCTTAGAAAGGGAACTTAAAAAAAATTCTTTAGTCAAAGAATGGGAGGTAATATCAGGAAGTAATCGCTTGAGAGTAAATTTTGCAGGAGATAATTCAGATAGTGCTGAATTATTGCGATCGCTGATATTAGCTGGAGTTTCTTTAACAGAATTTCAATACACTCAAGAAGATTTAGAGACTATTTTCTTCAAATTAGGACATCAACAAGCCAGTTAAGTTATCTCAAACCATATTGTTATGACCAATCAACACAAGCTACTCGTAAAAGCCACCAAGTCAGTTGAGAATTTATCAGAGTTAAATCCTCAACTATTAAGAGAAATCAAAGGCAGACTTAAAGGCATTAATATTATAATTGCAGCTTGCTTATCCCTGATAGTACAACTATTTATTGTTATCAGTCGTTTGGGTAGATTACCAGACCTAAATTATGAAATAAAACAATACAGTCGCTACTGTTTTAGTTATGCAAAATCAAGGGAATGTCATACTAACTTGTTAGGTCATTGGGATATTAACTGGCAGTTGTTTTGGCTGGATAGTTTTATTGATTTGAGTATTGTAATTATTATTGCTTTATTGATTGGTGGAGTTTATCTACTAATTTCTGATTTAATTAAGGAACAACAAAGAGGAACCTTAAATTTTATTCAGTTTAGTCCTCAATCTGCTAGAACTATTCTTACTGGTAAAATTTTGGGAGTTCCTGTACTACTCTATTTAGCAATATTATTAACTTTTCCCTTACACTCTGTAGCAGCTTTTCAAGCAGGAATTCCTCTAAGTTTAATTGTGGGTTTTGATATTACAGTAATTGCTTGCTGTTGGTTATTTTACAGTTTAGCTTTATTTTTTAGTTTACTTAAAACTAACTTTATTGCATTTAAACCTTGGTTGGGTAGTGGAGCAGTTGCATTCTTTCTATTATTAACTATAAATAAATTTTCTTATAATTATAATGGAGTTAATAATAACATTTTAGACTGGCTATTTTTATCAAATCCAATTACTATCTTGTCCTATTATATTAACGATAGTAATTTATCTAGTTTTTATAATCATCATCTTTCCGTTGAAAATCTGAGAGAAATTAGTTTTTATGGACAACATTTATGGTATGGCTCTAGTGCAGCCATTGGATTTATTTTAATCAACTACTGGATTTGGCAGCATTGGATCTGGGTAGGATTAAAACGTTCTTTTGATAATCCCAATCATACCAATTTTAGCAAAAGTCAAACTTATTGGATGACTGGCTCCTTTATGTTTTATGCTTTAGGGTTTACTTTACAAACAACCAAATCAGGAGAATTATTTGATAATTTTCTCCTATTGCAATGTTTCTTGTTATGCTTCTTTTTAGGGTTAATGGCTCTGTTGAGTCCCAAGTACCAAATTCTACAAGATTGGGCAAGATATCGTCATCAATCTAAAAAATCCCAGAGAATTTTAAGTCATGATTTACTATTTGGAGCCAAAAGCCCTGGCATAGTTGCTGTTGCTATAAATTTAGCTATTGCCACTATATATACTATTCCAGCTTTACTAATTTTTGATTTTACTAAAAGTTCACAACGAGTGATTTGGGGATTGGTATTAGGAGTTAGTATTATCTTATTGTACGGATTGATTGTTCAATTTATTTTACTAACAAGACATCCTAAAAGAGCAACCTGGTCACTGATTACAGTTTTAACTTTAGTGATTATTCCTCCTTTATTTTTAGGGATAGCAGGAATACAAGATACTAGTAGTGCTTATTTCATTACATTTTTACCAACTTTAGCCATAGAAAATGCTCAGTTTTCTACTATTATCACTGTACTACTAGGTCAATGGTTAGCTATTTCCCTAACTGGATTCGCTATCACTAGACAATTGCGCCAATTGGGTAAAAGTGAAACTAGTATAATAAATTAGGTTTAGATGAAATTTTCTCTGCTCCATAAATTCCAAGGTGCTTACCTCGGTTATTGTATTGGCAAATTATTATCCAGTAATCATACAGTTAAGAATGAATTTGTCAGTAGCAATTTGATACTTAAAGATTTGGTCAATGATTTAGATAATGATTTAACAATATACCAAAAGTATTTTTTTCAGGATAAAGACTTCACTATCAGTGATTTTACTCTAGATTTATTGCTCTGGATTCTTCTATACCATGACAATTGGTATCATTTACACTATCTAATTAATCAAGTTCGGGAAAAAAATAATTTTAAGAGGGAAGATCAGGAACTAATAGAACTTTGGGTTGATCAGGTTATTTTAGCTCTTACAGAAAAATTAGATATTAATAATCCTGTACAACAGACTATTAGTAGGAGAAAATTACAACATAGTTTGAATCTAGAACAATTAGAATTAATCAAATTAGCTTTGTTTCAAGGACAAACTTCTAAGCAATTCTTAGACATATTACTTACTCAAACTAACGATTATTCCAGAATAGAATTGCTTTTTTCTCTATATTTATTTTGGACTATTCCCGAAGATTTTTCTTTGATTATCCAAAGAGGAAATGCCGTATCTCAAAAATTTTGTAATACAGTGGGTCTAATAGGTATTTTAGCAGGATCATACAATAGTTTATTAGGAATATCTCCTTACTGGCTTAGTTTATATCAAAATCAACATGGCAATTGGAGTAAAATTATCGATCATTGTTATCCAGAGATGAGCAATGATGTCGCTATGATTAAAAAACTATTTAATTTCTGGTCTGGAGTGTACCATCATGATGACAATAATTTTCAATCTCTGGTAATTGCTACTCCCAATAGTTTTCAAGCTCGCTCTAGTCTAGAAATTGTTTCTCAACAAGAGTACAGATTAGACTAGATAGATAGTCTAAGTAAATCAATTAAATGGGGAGAAGGATAGCAAAATCAGGGAAACTTATCAAAATGTGCCAACAATTTTCCCTTGGCTTGTTAGATAACATACTAAACAAAGTATTATAGGTGATAATAGAGTCATAATTAAAATTAGTAGTATACATCCTCACACAAATTCAATAGCCGACTGCTTAACAAGTCTTTCTCTATGATGAAGAGCTTGCATTCATTGACTCAGCAAATTATAATATGGCGGAAAAAGTATAGCCAAAGTTACCTAATTCTTCGGGAAAGGCTAATAACAGGACAGTTATTCTCTTCAAAAACTAAAAATACCGATTTGAATCGAAAATCTAGAAATAAGCGCATTAAATTACGTCATTCCCTTTTAATCCTAGTCATTGCTATATTTAGTCTTACTAGCGTTGTCAGCTATAGATTTTATCGTCAACCCAGATTAACAGTAGGAACAGTCTCTCCTGTAACCATCCAAGCTCCTAGTGATGGAAAATTTGAAGATAAAGTAACGACCCTAGAAAAAATCAAAGAAGTAAAAACAGGTATTATTCCTATACTTCAGCAAGATCGGGAAGTTACTATTGGGATCAAACTTGAACTGTCAAAATATCTCACAACCATTGAGGAATTGAGACAGTTAGTCGAAGAGTTTCCTTTTGTGGATACTAAAACTATCTCTTTAGAAAATCAACAGTATCTACGCTCTTCTAAAGACTCAGAATTTAAAATTTTGCTCAAGTGTGCCAAGAATAAAGAATCTACTGCCATACTGGATAACAATACCAATACCGCTGAATTTAATGTAGCTCTGCAACATACCCTGTCGCAATTAAAAGCTTATCGTCAAGAAGCATCTCCAGAGGAATTTGAAGCACTGATAGTCAAGATAACTCTAATTCGTTACCGTTATGCCCAGGCTTTAAAAAAAATTCAACAACAACCACTTTTTTTATTGGATGAGGCAGATATTACCACTATTCTAAGTTTAAGTGATCGCGATTGGCAAAAAACTAAAAATACTCTAACTATTGCTACAGATAGGATGTTGGCTCAAGGTATTTCCCCAGGAATACCATCAGATATTTTAGAAACAGCTGTGAGTATGCAGCTTAATCCTGATATTCCTGAATCTACTTCCCATTTAGCAACCAATCTTTTATTAAGTATTTTGCAACCTAATTTGCAGGAAGATCGAGTAGCTACTAAAAATATTGCTGAAAAAGCAGGACAGGCAATTGCACCTGTAATTGTTTCGATCAAACAGGGAGAAATAATTGTTCGAGAGGGAGAGGTTATTTCTCAAGCTAACTTTGTTTTGTTAGATGGCTTTGGTTTGAGTCGGCGTGAGATTAACTGGTTGGGGTTAAGACTATCTCTTTTTGTTGTTACCTCTATAGTGGGCATATTTCTCTCAATTCAACGCAAAATTTATCCCCATTTGCGCCGTCGCGATTATATTTTGTTGTGTTTGCTGAGTGTGACTTCACCAATTCTAACGGTATTTAACATCTCTTATACTAATCTTTGCGCTGTGGCTCTCTTAGTAAGTAGCTTTTACAGTCCTTTACTAGCGATTTTTTATGTAGTTTTACTGGCAGCCTTAGTTAGTTTTAGCGGGGTTTCCATTGGTTGGGAATATTTACTAGCAGGAAGTGCAGGAGGTATTTTGGCAGCAGCAACTGCTGGAAAATTGCGCTCTCGTGAAGCTATGTCTCGCTTGGGAGTATTAGTAGGTTTAACTCAAGGGTGTGTTTTTTTTATTACCCATCTAATTATAAGTTCTAGTGCAACTACTATCTGGTCAGCTATCTTACCAGGGGCATTTTATTTCGGCTTGTCTGGAGTTGCTTGGAGTATTGTCGCTATTGGGATATCTCCCTACCTAGAAAGATGTTTTGATCTGATAACTCCTATTCGTCTGGCAGAATTATCTAACCCCAATTTACCCCTACTAAAAAGACTTGCCACCGAAGCTCCAGGTACATTTCAACATACAATGTTTGTCTCCTCCCTAGCAGAATCTGCTGCTCGCAAACTTAACTGCAATGTGGAATTGATCAGAGCTGGAACGCTGTATCATGATATCGGAAAAATGCACGACCCCCTAGGCTTTATTGAAAATCAGATGGGGGGACCAAACAAGCATGATGAAATCAATGATCCTTGGAAAAGTGCCGAAATTATCAAAAAGCACGTCACAGAAGGATTAGTTATGGCGCGTAAATATGGTTTACCCAAAGCAATCAGAGATTTTATTCCAGAGCATCAGGGAACATTATTGATTGCTTATTTTTATCATCAGGCGCAACAACAAGCTAACAAGCAACCCGTATTAGAATCAGATTTTCGTTACGATGGACCCATTCCTCAATCAAGAGAAGCAGGAATTATGATGTTAGCAGATGGTTGTGAAGCTGCACTGCGCTCTTTAGACAAAGCAACCCCTGAACAAGCTTTAGCTACAGTTAAGAAAATTTTTAAGGCTCGCTGGAAAGATCAACAGCTTTGTGATAGTGGCTTGAGTTACGATGAATTACCAACAATTGCGGAAGTATTTATTCAAGTTTGGCAACAATTTAACCATAAACGCATTGCTTATCCCAAAGGTGCTTTAGACTCTAAATGAGGAATGTTCATTGTTGATTGTTCATAGTTCATAGTTCATTACTCCCCCAGTATCCTTAATAGATGTTAAATAATAAATGTTAAATGTTAAATGATAAATGTTAAATGAATGACCGACAAGAGAAACATTTTAATCGCTCTCGCGCCAGCTTACAGCAAGCTATTTCTTGGTACGCTAGTTTTCGTCGTCACTGGAATTATCCCCCTGACGAAAAGTTACAAGCAGAGGTTAAAGAAGATCTACAAGCACTAAAAGGAGCATTAGATAAACTAGACCGTAAAGCAATTCGCATTGCTACCTTTGGCTTAGTTAGTTGTGGCAAATCTTCAATTATTAATGGTCTATTAGGTCAAAAAATTTTACCAACGGGTCCTTTTCACGGTGTTACTAAATTTCCCCAATCTGTGCGGTGGAATCCTCTCAATAGTGAGATCGAAATTGAGTTAATTGATACTCCTGGGTTAGATGAAGTAGCAGGAGAAGCCAGAGCTAAAATTGCTAGGGAATTTGCTCAAGGAGCAGATTTAATCCTATTTGTGGTAGCAGGAGACATTACCCGCACTGAGTATGATGCTCTTTGGGAGTTGCGTAGCTGTCAAAAGCCTTTAATTTTAGTATTTAATAAAATAGACCTTTATCCAGATCGAGACCGCGATAGTATCTATTATCAACTACAATTGCTTAATGCTGGTCATGATCCAAAAGATTTAGACAAGATTATTTACACTGACGATATTGTCATGGTTTCCGCTCAACCCCAACCAATTCAAGTAAGGGTGGAATCCGCTGATGGTACAGTAGCTACAGGAGTAGAAAACCCTGCCCCTCAACTGGAAGAATTAAGAACTGCTATTATCAAAATTCTCGAACGAGAAGGAACCTCACTCCTAGCTTTGAATGCTTTAGTACAAGCTAGAGACGCGGAAAATAATATTGCCAAGAAAACTGTGCAACTCCGACAAAAACAGGCTCACGATATTATCTGGAAATACGCCAGATATAAAGCCATTGCCATTGCTGCTAATCCCATTCCCCTCTTAGATGTGATTGGGGGTTTAGGGACAGATTTAGCTCTAATTCGCTCTTTGGCAAGATTGTATGGTTTACCCATTACCAATCACGAAGCAGGGGAACTGTGGCGTAAAATTGTTGCCAGCTCTGGGGCTTTACTGTTAGGAGAAATTGCCAGCAATCTGATTTTAGGTGTGGGTAAAAGTGGTGTAGCTTTGACCCATGCTTTTAGTAGTCCTGGCGCTTTTACTGTATATAGTACTACCGCAGGGTTACAAGGAGCGATCGCGGGTTACGGATCCTATGTAGTAGGACAAGTAGCCAAAGTCTATCTAGAACAGGGCTGTACTTGGGGTTCTCTTGGTGCTTCAACGGTGATGAGCGAGATTTTAGCTCAAGTAGAACCAAATACCATTATTTATCGTTTGCGCCAAGAATTATTTTCTCTTTAATCTCAAAGTTAAGTTATTGACCAAATTCACTGCGAGCTTGTTCTACAATATCAGTTGTAACTTCTTCTAGTTCGGCAGCACGAGCCAACTCTTCAATACGTTGTCTAGCTTGAGGGCGGACAAAAAAGGGAATTTTTCTAAGTTTAACTTCTGCTTCTGGTGTCCAGGATAAATCTTCTCCTAAATTAAAATTGTTGGTATTCATGTTTTATTTCTTAGAATTTGATATTTTTGATCCTAACAGATTAAGCTTCATACTAACTAAATATTAAACTGATACTAAGTATCTGGGCAAAATTAATTGGATAGTTGAGAAAGGTGTTAGGTATTAGGTGTTAGGTATTAGGTGTTGGGGAAAAATGGAATGTATAAATAATTTTGCTTGCCTACTTATTTCTCGAAATTAGCGAAATAGATAGCAAGTTATTTTTTATAAAAAAACTCTCAAACTCTTATCTTACCTACTAACTACTATTCTGCTTTAATTGCTGCTGCTTCTGGTAACTCTCCTTTGACAGGAAGACGACCTCTTTTAGTATAAAATTCCATCAAAGGAGTTAATAATTCGCGATAGTCTTCAAAGTTTCTAACTTCTCGATAAATACGGGGCGTACTGAGGCGAGAAACAAAACAGGAAGCACGAAATTTTTCGGCTTTTTCTAGATTCCTAAATACTAAAAATACACCCAAAGCAAGGGGAATACTATCAGGTTTTAAAACACTATCAATATAATTTTTCAACTCTTCTTGAGAGTAATATTTTTGAAAGTTATTACGGCTCGTAATAATACCATCACCATAAGCTACTAAAACCCGTTGACGATTATCTACTAAGACTTGGGCAGAAACTATTAAAATACTTTTAGTTAATTCCCAACCTTTGAGTAAATTCTGTCATAATTACCAGTCTCCGTTAACAAAACAATGCCCTATCACATCGGTTTTAGCCAAAAAGACCTAGGAACGAATCCCCCAGAGATAGCATTATTATCAGGAGAACCAGAGCGATCGCGTCATATTGCTCACACTTATTTACAAAATGTAAAATTACTTTCAGAATACCGAGGATTACATAGTTATCTTGGCTATTCACCCAATCAAAAACCTATCTTAATCGCAACTAGTGGGATGGGTGCGCCTTCTTTAAGCATTGTGGTGAATGAATTGATCCAAGTTGGGATCAAAAAAATCATTCGTATTGGTACTTGTGGCTCAATTCAACCCCATGTTCTAGTGGGGAGTGTGGTAATTTCTCAGGCGGCTTTGTGTCGTCAAGGCACAGCTAATGATATTGCACCTCCAGAATATCCTGCTGTTGCAGATCCTTTCTTAACCGTAGCATTGGCACAGGCTGCTCAAAAACTAGATATACCCTATCATGTGGGTATCACTGCATCGGTAGATAGTTTTTATGAAGGACAAGAACGGGTGCAATCTTCAGCCAATCCTAACTTACAATCCTGGCTATTAGGGATTACTAAACAATATTTGCATCTTAATATCCTAAATTATGAAATGGAAACAGGAACACTATTCAAAATGGCTAGTGTTTACGGTTTCACTGCTGGGTGTGTTTGTGGAGTCATTGCCCAACGTACTCAATCAGAAGATATTATCGCCCAGGATAAAAATCTTGCTGTAGAAAGAGCAATCAAAGTAGTTCTTGAGAGTATTTCGTAAAAGCAATTAGTCTGCAACTACTATTGTTGACTAGGTATAGATAACCAAGATATAATTCAATGGTGGTGCATTATACTAAAAATAAGCCAGAATCGCTATCTGTCTTCTTCATTCTGTTCGGCATTATTGAAAATATTATTCTTTTAATGACAATCAATTTAGGAAGCTTTGGCAATCACTGATCACCTTTGCCCAATCACAGCTTAATCTCCTCCAATTTATAGTTATGAGTCTAATTTTATCCTGTATCGGATTTGCTGCTGCCTGTATATTTGCTTATATCAGCACTCAACTCAACGATGATATGGAATCTCAAGTTACTAAAATGTCAGCTATTGTCGCTTTCATCTTGAGTTTCATATTTAGTCCTTTGCTGTTAAAGTTATTTATGGTTGGCTTATTAGTTTGGATTTGGTCCTATATAGGCGACCGCTTAAGTTTGTTGTTCTATCGAAAACTCAATAAATAGTTTGTACTATAGTTAGGTTTAGAAAATCTTGAAGTAGTTGGTTGCTAATAGCTGTTAGTTCCAAAAACCCTTCAGTAACTGAAATTACTTCAAACAAAAGGAAAATCAAAGACAAATCCCTACTAAATAATTTATTGTTGAAAGTGAAACAATAGTAATGTTCCATTTTGACTAACGGGAAATCCTTTTGAATACTAACTATGATTGGATAGTGATAGGCGGGGGAATTACAGGCTCTTCACTAGCCTATGAATTAAGCTTAAAACAATTAAAAGTTTTACTATTAGAAAAAGACCCCATAGCTGACAATGCTACAGTCTATAGCTATGGGGGATTAGCCTATTGGTCAGGGACGACAGAATTGACCCGCCGACTCAGTCAAGAAGGAATAGAATTGCATCGTCAGTTATCCGCAGAATTAGATGGAGATACGGAATTTAGGGAATTAGATCTATTACTTACTTGTCCTCTTGATCATGAACCAAAAACCCTAGCTAAAAACTATGAAAAATTTACTATTCAACCAGATATTTTAGATGTTAAACAAGCTTGTGACCTTGAACCCCTACTGAATCCTAACAGTATATCAGGAGCTTTAAGACTACCTCATGGTCATATCCATCCTCAGAAAACTGCCATAGCTTATCAACAGGCTTTTTTACGCCAGGGGGGAAGGATTATTTATGAAAGAGCCGACGGTTTATTGAGAAAGAGAGATAGCATTGTAGGAGTTGTTACGGACAAAAATACTTATTATTCCCCCAATACAGTAGTATGTGCTGGTGGTTTGAGTCGTCGTCTTTTAACTAATGCTGGTATTCCCAACAATATTTTCTTTACCCATAGCCTCCTGATCAAAACTCTGCCCACAGAGATTAAACTCAGTAGTATAGTAATGCCAGCAATACAACAAAGGTTTACTTTAGAAGCTAGAGCCGAAAATTTGCTTCAAGAGTCTGGCTGGGATGATTATCAAAATGAATTTATTGAATCAATTCTCGATGCTGGTGCAGTACAGTTTATTGATGGGAGCCTGTGTCTCGGACAAATTAGTGCTATAGCAACGAATCCAGAACGAAAATTGGATCAAAGATTAGGGGAAAATTCAATTAGGCAGAAAATATCCACCATACTACCAATGTTGAGCAACATACCAGGAACTTGTAAAAGCTGTCTAGTAGCATTTACAAATCGAGAAATTGCTGTTGTAGGTAATGTCAAAGATCTAGCAGGAATTTATCTTTTCAATGGTTTTACCAGCACCTTAGTGTTTGCTCCACCCCTTGCTAAACACTTTGCTAACTGGGTAACAGGAGAAGATAGTAAAATCCTAGAAAAGCTCAATATTAGTGGTTGATTTTTAACGATTAAATCATGAATTATTGGTTAATGAAATCTGAACCGAAAGTTTATAGCATTAAAGACTTAGCAGCAGAAAAACAAACTATTTGGGATGGAGTGAGAAATTATCAAGCCAGAAACTTCCTCCGAAAAATGCAACCACAAGATCTAGCTTTTTTCTATCATTCCAATACCAAACTACCAGGTATTGTAGGATTGATGAAAATTATTGAAACTAATGTTATCGATCCAACCCAATTCGACCAAAATAGTAAATACTATGATCCAAAATCTACCAAAGAAGTACCCCGTTGGCAAACAGTAATAGTAGAATTTGTTGAAGAATATAAAGAACCCATCTATTTAAGTAATCTCAAACAGCGATTTACTGGAGATGAATTATTATTAGTTCGTAAAGGTAATCGTTTATCAGTCATGCCAGTAAAATTAGATATAGCCAAACAACTGTTAACTCATTAAATACTTGTAATCAATTGTCAATTAGAAACCAAAGTGAGATAATACTATAAGAAAATTATCATTAGAGGCTTTACATGATCATCAGAAGATTGATCTTGGCTTTTTTAACCTTGATTGCTGTTGTTAATATTTTTGATTCTCTGAATCGCAGTTTTTCTGCCCCCCAGATTCAAAGTAGATTAGAACTATATCAGTCTAATTTAGTACTTAGAGTATCAGATATTGAAATTGAGGATAATGACCAAAGTTTCCGCCAGCTTGTTGAGGGGGTAATCGGTGACAATCCTTATAACACTACAACCAAACAATATCAAAAAGCTAGAAAAGAAGCAGAACTCGCTCGTGATAATTTTCAAAATAAAATTGAATCTCTTACTATTGCCAGTAATAATGATCCGAATGTTCAGGTTATTTCTGAAACAAAAACCAGTCAACAATCTTTGGAAACCGAACAATTAACGCAACAAGTCAGTGAAGTTGAAAGATTTATTGATGAGATTGATTTGAAGACAGGGATTTTGTTAGCTACAAATGATCAAACGGAAGAGAGTTTGAATATTTGGCAACAATTATTAAATCGTATTGATGATGAAGAAGATGAATACTATCAAACAGGTTTAGTCTTAAGTAAACTTTGGCAAAATCCACCTAACATTACTGGTAATGTTCAACCTATTATTGAAGATAATTTAGATGGTTGGTTTCGCGATCGCGCCTTAACCAGACTTTACAAAATTCAAAATGATTCTAATAGTTTATCTTCCCTCCAAAATCAGCAACAAGAAGCAGCAAATCAAGCACTGGTTAAATTAGCTTTTATTGGTGGTATTCCTGCTGTAGGAGGATTTACTGGTGTTATTTTGGTGATCTTTTTACTAGTTCAATTGCTGCTGAAGGGAGAAAATTCCATCTTAGCAACTAATAGTAATAAGTCTTGGGAAACTCCTTGGGATTGGGAAATTACTTGGCAAGTTTTAATTGTCGGTTTCTTCTTTGTTGGTCAGTTTGTCTTACCTTTGATTTTAGGAATTTTAGGCTTCAACCCTAGCGAATCTAGTCTGACAATTAAAGCTTTATATGTTTTATTTACTTATATTTTAATGTCAGCAGGAGGCATTATTGTTTTATATTTATCCATCAAATCCTTTTTCCCCTTACCTGAATCTTGGTTCAAATTTAAGCTGAACAGTAATTGGTTTATTTGGGGACTTGGGGGATATTTAATTGCGATTCCCGCAGTATTAATAATCTCTTTAATTAATCAACAAATATGGCATGGACAAGGAGGCAGTAACCCCTTACTTTACCTCGCTCTACAAGCTCAAGATAAAGTAGCCTTAAGCGTATTTTTTATTACTGCTTCCATTGCAGCACCAGTGTTTGAAGAAATTATGTTTCGAGGTTTTTTATTACCTTCCCTAACCCGTTACCTTCCAGTTTCTACTTCTATTATCATTAGTGGTTTTTTATTTGCGATCGCACATTTAAGCCTATCGGAAGTATTGCCTTTAGCAACATTAGGTATAATTTTGGGAGTAGTTTACACGCGCTCTCGTAATCTATTAGCTCCTATGTTGCTACATAGTCTTTGGAATAGTGGTACCCTAATTAGCCTATTTGTTTTGGGAAGTGGTAGTTAAAATAATTTATTTCTTGTTGCTAAAATTTTAAGGACAAAGACCAGCAGAGTACATATAAAATGGGCGAGAACATAGGTTGGCATAAAGAGCGCGTTCTATCTTTAGCTCTCCCTCGTTACCCTGTACAATCCAGAGAATATATCGATTTCCAGCAACGGAATCATCTAACCATCCTCCATTTTCAATTGCTACGCGAGCATAAGAAGTCAAAGGAGTTCCAGGTTCCCATTCTCCTGGAATTACAACAGAAATATTCTGATGGCGGTGATTCTCCGCTCCTCCAATGAACTGAAGTCCAATTTGCACAAAGTTATTAGACCACTCAGCTTGATTCTGGTGTGCTTCCATTAGCCTCTGATTGAAAGCTTGAGTATCAATAGATTTAGCAGATTTAACTAATGTTTTAGTACCAATTCCAAATGCCTGAATTGCGGGAAGTGATAGCTCAATATCTTCAGCTTGTACAACTGTTGTTAACTTCAAGCACGAAATAGTGAGAGTTGAAATGATTGCTGAAGGGATCAGAAAATATTTTAGTCTAAGATACATAAGTTTTTGATGAAGGTAGGGAACGGGCAACAGGAACCCCAGTTTCATACTAAATCCTGTTTAGATACAACAGTTTAAATTTGTGAGAATTTAGAATTTAGAATTTAGCCCTAAAGGCACTAAAGTATTCCCTTCGGTCATTCCCTATCGGTCAATTTAGAAAGGTTTAAGCTAATTCTACGCTTTAAACTAAAAGTGTACTTTGGTAAGCGGATTTAGTATCAGTCCTAGTAGCAATTTTTTAAATAACTGGATATTTAGTAGCAAAAAAAATAAAGTATAAATCTAAATCTATATTAATAAATCTCTAAAATCTTAATATTTCTCGGTCATAATCATTAGGTAAAGGATCAATTTCCCACACTAATCCTTCTCCTGATTCTAGTGCTATTTCTAAATGTAATTTTTGAACTGCTGTTGTTGCAATATTTTCATTATTTTCAAATTCTGCTAATTCTTCTGTTAGTAACTTTAACTTAAACCCTTCAGGAATTAATCCACCAATTTCTAAACTTTGTAATTCAAATCGCCAAATATTGGCTACTATATTTTCGGGAATAATTTTTAATTCATAAACTTTATCAGCAATAGTTAGTTGACGAGATACATAAGTTTCTCCTGCTAGTTTATGATTGTTTTTTGCTGCACCTGTTTTTGCCATACCTGGTTGTAGTTGAAAATTTTGCCAACCTAATCTTTTTGTGAATTCATCAATACCAGTTTCTAACCATTCCTTAACTGATGGCGAAGGGGATAACCCTTCTCGCATTCGATAGAGGCTTTGTCGCCAACCACCATGTTCTAATAATGTACCCCAAGTAGCAAAAGGAACACTCCGACGAGGAAATACAACGTTATTATTTCCTAAGCGTTGAATTAAATTATGAGCTTGAGTTGAAGATAAGCTAGGAAGAGGAGTAACTTTAGTTTTAGTATTTGTTTCGGGGAAAAACTCTTCTGATAGGAATAAAATATTTAAGTTTTCTTGTAAATCTATTGCTGCTATGGAATAACTTCTATCACGGTTAATATAAGTTCCTGTATCTTTTAACTGGTGATGAGTCGTATATCCCCACACTCTTAACCACTCTTCTTCTGTATCAATTTGAACTGCTAAATAATAATCTGCTACCCAACTAGGAATATCGATCCATTCTTGAGGCACTTTTAATTCTTCGATATCAAAATTTTCTTCGGGAATTAGAACTAAACGTTTATTATTAATTTCTATTGCTGTACCATTCACTAGTGACCAAATACTAGGCAAAGTCACTGTACTAGGAAAAACCTGCGGTTGATTAAAATACTTACTTGTTGTCTCTGTTTGTAGCCAAAGTAAAAATACTGTCAAACACAAGTGATTTAGATATACTTGTCGGCGATTAAAAGAATTAGTTAAATCCTTAGCATAATTCCAACTTAACTGAAGTTGTGCTTCTGTTATTTCTAACCATAAGTTCTCACTATTGGTGATTGTCATGAGCATATTTATTTCCCATCATCATTACACACAGATCCTAAAATAACTAATTCTCTCAAATTAATTAGGTTAATTTGCGTAGTATTTTTGCAACCATTCTTTGAGTAAAATATCTACATTACCTACTATGTTATCGGATTTTAAATTATGCGTTTTTCTATTATTTGCCCAGTTGACTAAAACTTTAACTATTTGTTCACAAGTTTTGTTCATTTTACGACTAATTGTATATTGCTTTTTTATCTCTCCCAATAATTTTTCAGCAATTTCAGCTTGAGTTAATCCTACACCATAATATAGTTGAAAATATTTTTTTTGCTCCGATGTAAGCTTTTTAGCCAAAAATTCTTCTAAAATACAGTTTATTTCTTGCCATAATTTATTAAAGTTTAATTCTTCTTGTTCCCTAATTAAGTTTTCTAATAAAGATTCAGTTTCCGAGCTGGGGATAATATCTTGGATTTCTCCCACACCTTCTTGACTCAAAGGATTATTTAACGAGATCATAACTGGAGCATAATAATTACGAATTGCTTGAGCAATTTCTTTGAGTCTTACTTCAATATCATTTAAGTTGAGTTTCGTTCCCGAATTAGATAATTGACCTAATCTTTCTTGGTTATAAGTTTGAGTAATAGTTTGGAAAGTTTCAAGCTCTGGGCAAGACAATTGCTTATTAGCTTTAGGAGTTTCAGGATGATATATTTTTCTAAAACAATCTCTTAATAATAAATAGGATTCAATATCTTGCTCAGATAAACCATGATTTTGTAAAGCCTTTTTCAATAATTTGTCAGTAGTATGACGTAATAAACTCCAATCACTATGACTTGCTGCTTTATTCCTTTGGCGTAATTCTTCATTAATACTATTTTTAAATATAGGTAGAGCAAAAGCTGCTAAGTCTGAACCGTATTCAGAGTCAAATTTTTTTAGGACACGCTCATAAATTTGATTTTTGAATACAACTTGAAAATATTCTTGCAATTTATCCCACCTTTGGGAAGGATGAACTTTTTGAGCGCGATCATAAGCAGCTTTATAAGCAGTTTCTTGTAAATAAGCATAAAGATGCTCTCTTGCTATGGTTTGAGGCTGTTTGTCCCATATTTTATACCAGTACAAAGCCCAAAAATTTCCTGTTGTGGGAGGAGAAGTATGATTGTTTAATTGTTCTTCCATGCTACGACGTAATTTTGCTTGGGGAATCCAAACATTTTTAGATTCCCTAAATTGCAGGAAACTAGAAAACATCTCGACAATACTCTGGCGAGGCTGAGGTTTTAAGTTATTAGGCATTTAATTTACTTATTGTGGCTGACGATAAGACTGCTAAAAAGGAAATTAGAAGAGAGTTTAAGTTTTTTTTACCTAATTAAATAATAAGTCAACTTACAAACTCTCAAACATAATTCCTTCATCAATCCACTCAGATAAATTAGCTGTGATATTATCTATGTCTTCTGTATTAGTAAAAAATACTTCTTCCTTAGTAGCAAAAGTATTTGAACATAATTTATGCACCCAATAAACTCCAAATTATTAGCTATAAAAATCTGATGAGCTAGGTATATATTTAGGTTCACTTAAGTTAATATGGCAAAAACTTTATCTGTTAATCCTGGACAATCTAAGGTTTGATTGTTGAATTACTGAATAATGTTGCGAGCAGGATCCCCCAAATATACTTGAGATTCTGAACCTTCAGCAAACTTGTCAGAACTGTAGTCCCAATGCTGAGTAAGTTGCTGTAATAGTTGGTCTTGTTGCTTACGAAAATGACGGATTTGCCAACCATTATTAATGATCGTAAACCAAACTCGACGTTCTTCATCTAAGGCAATGTAACCAGCCAAGGCACTAACTTGATTTAGAGTGCCAGTCTTAACCGTTGTCCCAGAGGGCAGATTACGGTTTTCCATAGTACCAATGCTATCTCTACCCGCAACAGGAAAAATATCTAATACTTGTAAATTAAAAGGCTTAAGCAGAGTATCAATAGCCAGTAACATTTTACTGGCAGTACGAGGAGACATCCGATTTTCTACTCCTAATCCAGAGCCATTAATTAGCTGAATTTCTGCGGGAGCTACTCCTGTTTTTTTGATAGCATAACGAGCAACTTCCGAGGCACCTCCTACTTCATCTGCTAGCATTTGTGCCATTTTGTTATTACTGTAAATATTCATTTGCCTCAAGATTTCCGATAGAGGCAAGGACTTGTGAATTAAGATCAGTTTAGTATTAGCAGGTATGCCCCGCATTACTGAAGTTTTTCCTGCGATAGTTAGTTGGGGACGGGGAGTTGTGATGGGTAAAGATTGAAACTGTTTAGTAATTTCTGATGTCCAAGAATCTACATTTAATGCTTGATAGAGTAACTTTACTGCTTTCTCTGGTTCAGATTCATAGTTCATGTAGAACTTTTTATTAACTATCAAGTTTCCTGTTATTTCCCGAATTCCCAATTGATTTAAGGTGTTAGCAATAGAGATGGCTTCTTCCCAAACAAAAAAGGGGTCTCCATTTCCTGCTACGATGAGGTCTCCTTTAAGAATTCCTTCTTGAATTTGCCCTGTGTGATAGACCCTCGTTACGAATTGGTAATCAGCACCCAATTTACCTAAAGCAGCAAGAGTTGTGGCAATTTTAGTTAAAGAGGCTGCGGATACAGGTTTTGTTCCTTGATGACTGGCTAATTCTTGCCAATCGGACTGCAACCAAATACCTTGAGCTTGAGGATTGATATTTTTTTGTTTTAAGGTTGCTAGATACTTGTTGATGATGCTCTGTATCTTGGGATCGGTCTGATTAACAGGAAGATTAAAAATGGGGGTCTCTTGCCAAGATAATAGCTGCAATGGTTCCAAGTCAGAAGGAGAGTAGCCAAGTAATGCTAAAAAAAGTGAACCAATTACATCAAACATTTAGTACCATCCTCCATTAAGATATTGATTATTGGTTGGGGTCAACAGTATTTATAACTCGAACTTTGTAATATGTAGTAAATTTTTAAGAATAAAATTTCTCTAAATATTTTTTAATTGGGAGTTCACAATTTACCAGTAATAATTCATAATTTATCCCAATACTGTTACAATTTGTAAGGCTTCTATATATATTCTCAATGGGACTAAAGCGAGCAAAAATTGCAGTTGATGCTATGGGGGGAGACTTTGCCCCTGATGAAATCGTACTAGGAGCGATTCGAGCTGCTGCGGAATTAGATGTAGATTTATTTCTAGTGGGCGATCGCGATCGCATTCAGTCCTCGATCAATCAACACGGTGGAGTTGATACTTCCAGGGTGGAAATTGTACCTGCTGAAAGCGTCATTACGATGAATGAAAAAGCTACTAGCACCCGTCGCAAACCAAAAGCTTCGATCAATGTGGCAATGAATTTGGTTAAAGAGCAAAAAGCTCAGGCGGTGGTTTCAGCAGGACATTCAGGAGCAGCTATGTCCTCGGCTTTGTTAAGGTTGGGTCGTCTTAAAGGTATTGACCGTCCTGCGATCGGTGCTGTTTTTCCTACTATCATACCTGGTAAATCGGTGATTGTTCTAGATGTGGGGGCGAATATGGATAGTCGTCCTAGATATCTAGAGCAATTTGCCCTAATGGGGACGATTTACAGTAAGTATGTCTTGGATGTAGAAGAACCCAAAGTGGGACTGCTCAATATTGGAGAAGAACCAGGAAAAGGTAACGAATTAGCAGTTCAAACCCACGAATTATTGCTCAAAAATTCGGCAATTCCTTTTGTAGGTAATGCAGAGGGTAGGGATGTTCTATCAGGGGATTTTGATGTCATTGTCTGCGACGGCTTTGTGGGAAATGTTCTGCTCAAATTTGCTGAAGCAGTAGGGGAGGTAATGCTAAACATTATGCGCGAAGAATTACCTAAAGGATGGCGTGGCAAAGTTGGAAGTGCCCTACTCAAACCGAATCTAAAGAGTATCAAACAAAGAGTTGACCACGCAGAACATGGCGGAGCTTTGCTATTTGGAGTATCAGGCATCTGTGTAATTGGACATGGTAGCTCAAGATCTCCTTCGATCTTTAATGCTATTCGTCTAGCCAAAGAAGCCATAGATAATAAAGTTTTAGAGAGAATTGCATCCTATAACGAACACAATCGAGAAATATCTGAAAAAACTGCACCTGCTGGTTGAATAAGCTTTAACAGGGAGAATTAACAGTAAAATTACCTTTAATTCTTTTAGTCTCATAATCCCTAGTTTATTCTCCCGCAATCCGCTATTAAACAATAAACATGACTAATGTTTAATGATTAAATCCTTGGAGCAGGATAAATGGTAAATAAATTATAAAGAGCTATTCCCCAAAACAATCAGGGAGAAAATACATTGAATAACACCAAAACTGGTATTGCCATTATCGGATGCGGTTCAGCAGCACCAAAAAATAAATTAACTAATCAACATCTCAGTCAGATAGTAGATACTTCTGATGACTGGATTACTAGCAGAACAGGGATGAAAAATCGCTGTATTGCCGACAAAAATGAATCCTTAACTCAATTATCCACAACAGCAGCCCGAAATGCCCTGGAAATGGCAGGAATGGCAGCTAATGAGGTTGATTTAATTATTCTGGCAACTTCTACCCCTGATGACTTATTCGGGAGTGCTAGTAAAGTCCAACATCTACTTGGTGCAACCAAAGCTGCTGCGTTTGATCTCACGGCTGCTTGTTCTGGTTTTGTCTTTGCTCTTATTACGGCTGCTCAATATATTCGTACAGGAATGTATCGCAATGTAGTCGTGATCGGCGCGGATGTATTGTCTCGTTGGGTGGACTGGTCAGATCGTACTACTTGCGTATTGTTTGGCGATGGTGCAGGAGCAATAGTATGTCAAAGAACCACAGAAAGCGATCGCCTATTAGCAGGAGCATTGTATAATGATGGTAGTCAACATGGTTCTCTTAACCTCCCTTATGAGAGTGAGTCTAAGCTATTAGTAGAACATATTACTACTCAAGGGGGTAATTATCGACCCATAATCATGAAAGGAAGAGATATCTATCGCTTTACCGTTGGTAAAGTTCCCGAAGCAATCGAAAAAGCGATGTTTCAGGCGGGTCTAACTTCTGAAGATATTGATTGGCTCCTGTTGCATCAAGCAAATCAACGTATTATGGATGCAGTAGCGAAAAGACTCAAGTTACCATCCGAAAAAGTATTAAGTAAGATTGCTTATTACGGTAATACTTCTGCTGCTTCTATTCCCCTAACCTTGGATGCAGCAGTGAGAGAAGGCAAAGTTAAACCAGGAGATACCATTGCTGCATCTGGTTTTGGTGCAGGGTTGACTTGGAGCTCTGCTATTTTTAGATGGGGACAGTTTTAAATTTCTTCACGATATAGGAGCAAATTTTTAGTGCGTCAGCTTATTTCAATCATATTTTCTATATTTATTACTATTGCAAGTAGTTTAATTTTCCCTCAAGCTACTTGGGCAATGGGATCTAGTTTGGGAGTAAAAGATGGCTATTTAGCTCCTTGTCCCGAAACTCCTAATTGTGTAGTAAGCCAGAACCCAGATACTAGTCATAAAATTTCGCCTCTAGAATATCATAGTGACCAGGCTACTGCACGAGAAACTCTACTACAAGTTCTCACTGTTGTTCCTCGCACTACAGTAACTGAACAGACAGAGAATTATATTCGTGCTGAGTCTAAAAGTCGTATTTTCAAATTTGTTGATGATGTGGAATTCTATTTTCCTGACAATGAAAAAGTGATTCACTTACGCTCTGCCTCCCGTGTAGGAGAGTCAGATTTAGGAGTTAATCGCAGACGTATTGAGCAAATTCGCCTAGCTTTGGCAGACCTAGATATTTAACTGGATTATTTATTTAAGGCTTCTTCAACCAGTTCTAAGATTGAATCATAGCGGAAATTGTCAATCAAGTCGGAAATAGATTGATGCAATACCTGATAATCCTCTGGTATTTCTTTTAATAATTCTAAGATAACTTCATTATCGACTTTTGTAGTAGCATCTTGTAATTGTAACAGCCATTCTTGGGGCATACTATTTAATGTTTCTTCAGCTAAATCGTAGCTCGAACCAGGTTGATAGAAAAACTGAGATTCTAAAGAGTCTCCTTCTAAAGATTGAGAGTCTGTATCACAGTATGCTTGAAAACTAATTAAACTCATATCAGCTTCCCTGACAGGAATAAAAAAGCGTACCACTGTACCTTGATTAACTTCTGATTTAATCGAAACGTCTCCACCCATCAATTGTACTAGTTGACGGGTCATTGGTAAGCCTAAACCCATACCTTCATCAGAACGTTCTCCTGTTTCTGTTTGGGCAAAGGCTACAAATAAGTTATCAATTTCTGATGCAGAGATACCTCTTCCCGTATCCTCAACCTTAAAATACAAACTATATAGAAAATCATTATCTTCATCAGATTTATATTTTACTGTTAAGGTAACTTTGCCAACATCGGTAAATTTGATACTATTATCTAGTAAATTAAATAATATTTGACGTAGTTTTTCTTGATCAGTTTCTATGAATTGTGGAACTTTTTTATCAATTTTACAAGACAATTTTATTTGTTTTTCTTTGGCTTTAAAAGTAAACATTTGTTCTATGGATTGCAGAAGATTATATAAATCAAAAGTCTGATAATTAACAGAAGTTTTACCAGATTCAATACGTGTTACTTCTAAAATATTATTAATTAAATCTAAAAGATGCAAACTATTTTTCTCAATAATAGCTAGATTTTCTTGTTGTTCTGTAGTAGTAAATTCTTGCTGCATAATTTGGGTGAAGCCAATAATTCCATTAAGCGGAGTACGTAATTCATGACTCATTTTTGCCATAAATTTCGTTTTAGCTTTTTCAGCAATTAAAGCATTATCAATAGCTTTTTCTAAATCATTGAGAGTATGTTTTATTTGAAGGGTCATGGTATTAAGTGCTGAACTTAATGTAGCGATTTCATCTTCTCCCCCTATATCAACTTTAGAATCAAGCTTACCTGATGCAATTGCTTCTGCTAATTGTTGTAATTTTTGTATAGGATTAAGAATTTGTTTGTTGAAAATAATAATAGTTAATACGATAAAAAGTACAGTAATTAAAACTGAACTATAGATATTGTAAAAACTAGATTTGATTAATTCTTTATTGGCACTTTCTAGAGAATATCCAATCTTAACTTCTCCTGCCTCATATTCTGCCACTTGAATTGGTCTGCTCAATTCAACAATTAATTTATGAGATTTTAATGTAGAAAGTATGTTATTGTCTTCTGTAAGTTTTTTTTGTTTGATTAGTTGATTGACTATGGGCTTATCCTTGGCAATAACTTGAGACAGTACTTTTGAGTTTTTATCTAACACAACTCCATAGATAATGTCGCTGTCTTGATTATTTGCTTGTAAAATATAGCCCAATGTTTCTGGATCAGAACGTAAAATTGAGTATTCTACAACAGTGTTAATAATTCTGAGTTTAGCCTCCGCTTTTTCTGCTAAATTATTCGCTTTTTGTTGATAAATACGATAACTTTGAGATGCACCAAATGTTAACTGAAGAACAGCCAAACAAATGCTGGCTATACTCAGATAGCGAAAGGCGATGCTTTCATTGTATTTTTGGCGTAATTTGAGTTTCTTTAACATATTAAGTTTATATAGATTAGTTTATGGAAACCATCACCACAGATGTTTTAGTTGTTGGCGGAAGTGTAGGGGGTGTAGCAGCAGCCATTCAAGCATCTCGTCGTGGGGTCAAGACTATTTTAGCCACTGAATTTAAATGGTTGGGGGGAATGCTAACTTCAGCAGGAGTTTGTGCGCCCGATGGTAATGAATTGCGGTCATGGCACACTGGATTATGGGGTGCGTATTTACGAGAATTACAAGCTAGACAGATTGTCGGTTTAGATAATGGTTGGGTGAGTTTATTTACTTATCATCCCCACTGTGGCGCAGCTATTTTTGCTGATTGGGTGAAGCAATTACCTAATTTATTGTGGCTTCAGGGTTATCAACCTTTTTCTGTTATTAAGAATGAAGATCACGTTACTGAAGTTGTTTTTTCACAACACGGGGAGAGATCTTCCTGGTCAAAGAACATCCCTTACAGTCAAAATCTGCAAATAAAAGCCAAAATAACTATTGATGCAACAGAATTAGGTGATTTATTGGCTTTAGCTGAAGCTTCTTATCGTTGGGGATGGGAAACTTCTACAGAGTTTGATGAACCGAGTTTAGTCATTGCAGATAGAGATTATCCGAAGCTCAAAGAAACCTATCCCATACAAGCACCAACTTGGGTTTTTTTGTTGCAAGATAATTTAGGGGAATCTTCTTGTCTTCCTATCCCCGCATCACTCCATAAACTCTTCAAAGGTGCTTGGGAAAAACATGGTGCTGAAAAATTCTTGAGCTATGGCAAACTAACAGATAATCTTTATATGATTAATTGGCCCATTGCTGGTAATGATTATGGGGTAGGATTAGAGCGGATCATTGCATCAGAAAGTAGCAGAAAAGAATTTCTTACAGAAGCTTATAATCACAGCTATAGTTTTGCTGCTTATATTCAGTCAGAATTGGGAAAAAGTTGTAGTCTCGCGGAAGATATTTTCCCCCATCAAGACAGTAGTTTAAATTCCGCTTTTGCATTCCATCCCTACTATCGGGAAAGCCGAAGAGTAATTGGCAAAACTACTATTACGGAAAAAGATATCTTACCTAGAGCTAATGGCTGTGCTGCAACCTTACCAGTGAATGAGGAAGGAGTAGTAAATGCGATCGCTGTTGGTAATTATCCCAATGATCATCATTACCCAGGAATCAACTTTCCTCTGCAACCTAAATCCATTAAATGGGGTGGAAGATGGACAGGTACACCCTTTACCATACCTTATGACGCGATCATACCTGAAAGTCTAGATGGATTAGTAGTGGCTGAAAAAAGTATTTCTGTTTCCCATATTGCCAATGGTAGCACCCGTTTACAACCAGTAGTAATGAATATCGGACAAGCTGCTGGTATGGCTGCTGCATTGTGTGTAGAGTTTAATTGTCAACCAAGAGAATTAGATATCAGAACTTTACAACAAGCTTTACTTACTGATCTTATTGCACCGTCGGCGGTAATTCCCTTGTTTAATTTATCTCCCAATCATCCCCAATGGCTAGATTGGCAACAATATTATTTAGATCATCCTGAACACTATCCCCTAGATGGTAATTTTCCTGGTGATGATATTGAAGATATTACTGATGCTCATAATCAGATTTATCAAGGTAAATTCTGTTGCTATGGTGAGCAAAGTTATCAGATAATTCTTAAAAATTCTATTTTTAATAAAAAAACCTATGGGTTAATTACTCTGCACTCTACAGTTAATAAGCAATTATTAGATTATCCCCACAGTAAATCTATCTCAGTGTTAGGAAGAGTTAGTAAAACTGGGTATTGGCTGATAGTAGAAAAAATTATTATCGATTAGTTTTTAGATTATTGAATACAAACTACTAACTCTTAACTCCGAACTAATATTAAATTACTTTTCTCTAATTAAAAGCGTCTTTTAGAGCGGTTCTAGCTGCTAAATTATTACGAGTAGAAAGTAGAATTTCTTTTTCCCGTTCCAAGCGAACGTTAGTATCTTGCATTTCTAACATCTGTTGCTGTTCTTCTGCTACACCGTAAAGATTACTAGCTACCCAATAAGATAATTCTCTGGGTAAATCAGGAAGATCATCAGGAAGCTCAATTTTCTGATTAGTGAGTTTAGCAGAAAGGTGAACTACGTCTTTTAGAAGTTTTTCTACTTCGGTTGCTAATGGTTTGAGGTTTTCTGATGTAGGTTTATCTTCGATCCACTCTACTAAACCCACTCTGTAAGGTTTTTCTCGGACATATTCTAAAACCCGAAATCTTTGCTGTCCAATAGTTAACATCTTCATGCGGTCATCCTTTAACCTCTGAAAATGCAGAATCTCAGCGCAA
The DNA here is from genome assembly GCA_030065315.1 of Xenococcaceae cyanobacterium MO_167.B52. Classification (GTDB taxonomy): domain Bacteria; phylum Cyanobacteriota; class Cyanobacteriia; order Cyanobacteriales; family Xenococcaceae; genus JASJCP01. The sequence goes on from JASJDB010000014.1 coordinate 28,542, forward strand.
CAACCATAATCCGCAATCTTTCCTGTGTTGGGATCAATCGATAATACCCCAAATCTGCGATCGCTTTCTAGAATAGTATTCATCATGATTCTGTAGCGAAACTCGAAGATATGCAGAGGTAAAGGGCGAGTAGGAAATAATACTACTTCAGGTAGGGGAAATAAGGGAAGTTCTCTAACAGCAATGGAGGAAGAGGTCATATTTACCGAGAATTTAGAATATTTTTGATTAAAGAAATTTATTTTGCCTTTCTTCTACTGTAACGGATTTTGCTCTGGAAACTAATGATTTGGATTCTTAGAGAGAGTTGAGTACTCCCTTAGCTGAAGCAAGGGTGGGCAATGCCCACCTTACTAAATTAATTAGCTAACATCTCAACTGACAAGCGTTTAAAAGTTAACCTTTCATCTTCTACATCAACAAAGATAGTGTCTCCTCCTTGAAAATCTCCTCTTAATATAGATTTAGCAATGGAGGTTTCTAAATATCTTTGAATGGCTCTTTTCAAAGGTCTTGCACCATAGACAGGATCGTAACCCAATTCTGCTAAGAAATCGATTGCGCCTTCTGATAATTTGAGAGATAATTTTTGATCTGCAAGACGTTGTTCTAGTCCTTGAACTTGTAGTTTAACAATGGGTTGGAGTTGTTCTTTAGTTAAACTGTGGAAGATGATAATTTCATCAATACGGTTGAGGAATTCGGGACGGAAACTCTCCTGCATTGCAGCCATAACCCGACTCCGCATTTCTTCATATCGAGAGTCATCACCAGCTACATCTAAGATATACTGAGAACCAATATTACTGGTCATGATGATAATGGAGTTTTTAAAATCCACAGTACGTCCTTGAGAATCGGTTAAACGTCCATCATCCAGAACCTGTAACATGATGTTAAACACATCTGCGTGGGCTTTTTCGATTTCATCAAACAGAATTACGGAATAGGGACGACGGCGGATGGCTTCGGTAAGTTGTCCTCCTTCGTCGTATCCCACATACCCTGGAGGCGCACCAACTAGACGAGATACACTGTGTTTTTCCATGTATTCCGACATATCAATCCGTACTAAAGCGTCTTCTGAGTCAAACAAGTTTTTAGCTAGAGCTTTAGCTAATTCAGTTTTACCTACCCCAGTGGGACCCAGGAAAATAAAGCTGGCTGTAGGACGATTAGGGTCAGCTAATCCAGCGCGAGAGCGTTGAATGGAGTCTGCAACGGCAGTTACAGCTTCTTCCTGTCCAATGACTCTTTCGTGTAATTCATCTTCTAAATGTAACAGTTTATCTTTTTCCGATTCGACTAATTTATTGAGAGGAATCCCTGTCCATTTGGAAATAATTTCCGCAATATCTGATTCAGTGACTTCTTCACGTAACAAATTGCGTCCACTAGATTGCTTTTCAGCTAGTTGACTTTCAATTTCTTTGATTTGACGTTGTAAATCAGTGAGTTTACCGTAACGTAATTCCGCAGCTTTATTAAGATCGTAATCCCTTTCCGCTTGTTGAATTGCCAAGTTAACACTGTCTATTTCTTCTTTGAAATTGTTGAGCTTATCAATTACATCTTTCTCTGATTGCCATTGGGCATTAAGCTCCGATTGTTCTTCTTTTAGATTGGCTAATTCTTTTTCCAAACGTTTTAGTCTTTCTTTAGAGAGATTATCTTCTTCTTTTCGCAAAGAGAGTTTTTCCATTTCTAACTGAAGAATTTTACGATCAATCTCGTCTAATTCTTCAGGTTTAGAAGTAATTTCCATTTTGAGCTTGGCTGCTGCTTCATCTACCAAATCAATGGCTTTATCTGGTAAAAATCTGTCGCTGATGTAACGAGTGGAAAGGGTTGCAGCAGCAACTAAAGCCGTATCAGAAATTTTAACCCCATGATGTACTTCATAACGCTCTTTCAAGCCTCTTAAAATAGAAATAGTATCCACCACATTTGGCTCATCTACTAATACTGATTGAAAGCGTCTTTCTAAAGCTGCATCTTTCTCAATATACTTACGGTACTCATCCAGAGTAGTTGCACCAATACAACGCAATTCACCTCGTGCTAACATCGGCTTTAGTAAATTTCCTGCATCCATCGCCCCTTGAGTCGCACCAGCACCGACTACGGTATGGATCTCGTCAATGAACATAATAATGTTGCCTTCAGACTCAGTAACTTCTTTTAAAACCGCTTTGAGTCTTTCTTCAAATTCTCCCCGATATTTTGCTCCTGCAATTAATGCACCCATATCTAGAGCTACTAATTTTCTGTCTCGTAAAGATTCAGGGACATCGCGATTAACAATCCTCTGAGCTAAACCCTCGACAATAGCAGTTTTACCGACTCCAGGTTCACCAATCAAGACAGGATTATTTTTGGTACGGCGGGATAATATTTGAACAGTGCGACGGATTTCTTCATCCCTCCCAATCACAGGATCGAGTTTACCTTGTTTGGCTAATTCTGTTAATTCTCTACCGTATTTTTCTAATGCTTGATATTTTCCTTCTGGATTTTGATCTGTTACCTTTTGATTTCCTCGCACTTGTTTAATAATCTCCTTTAATTTTTTTTCAGTTAAGCCAAATTCTTTAAATAAATTTTTGCCAACACGATCATCTTTGGCATATCCTAATACTAAATGTTCAATGGATATGTATTCATCATCAAAATCCTTACGGAATTTATCTGCTCTATCTAATAAAGTATCTAGGCTACGCCCTAAGTAAATAGATTCTCCGAGATTTTTTACTTTGGGCTGACTATTAATAAAACGGTCTACTTTGTCTCGTATTTTAGCCACACTAATGTCAGCTTTATTAAAGATGTTAGTCGCTAATCCTTCTTCTTCAATTAAAGCTTTTAGTAAGTGTTCGCTTTCAATTTGTTGATGTTGATTTTGTTTGGCAATATCTGGGGTTCTTACAATAGCTTGCCAAGCTTTTTCTGTAAACTGTTGCGGATTTGTTGGTTGCATATAATTTATCTCCTGTGACGATTGCCCTGAAAATCTAATTTTTAAAAGTTCAGTTTAATAACTAAGAAAAATAGATAAAATTGCTCATACTAGAGATTTTCTAGCTTAATCCTGTCTTGTTGCTATTGTAGCGAAGCTTACAATTCAGGAAGGTAAGGATAACTCTACCCTATAGTTGTGGTTAACCCTGACTGCGTTGACCAAAGTATACTTTTAGTTTAGAGCGTAGAATTAGCTTATACTTCAGACGGTCATAATCTGAGCTTGATTAAAAGTCTGAAATCGTAAGGTGAGCCAAGAATCCAATTCCTTCTTGTGCTTCCCATTAGCGGATTCAATACAAGTAGCAATGGCTATCTTAAAAAGAGAAAATTCAGGATAGTATTTGGAGTACAAACATTTCTTCTTGACGAACTTCCAAAGCCGTTCGATGAGATTGAGGTTGGGGGAATAGGATGGCAGATAGAGCAACTCTATGCCAAGAGAGTCGGCTAATACTAAATCCTGTTTAGATACAACACTTTAAATTTGGGAGAAGTCCTAAAGAACCTATCCCACTATTGATCTGACATTAATCTCGGACACGAAAAACTAACATTTCACTCTTACATTTTCAACAATTTTGTGATTTTAAAAAGCTGAAAAACCCT
>JASJDB010000397.1 GCA_030065315.1 Xenococcaceae cyanobacterium MO_167.B52
GTTTTCAGCTTAGATAGTCCTCAACTGGGTACATTTTTAGATCAAATATGAGTTCTCTTCATCCTTTATTTAAAGCAGTCGCCACTGCCTCCTCCGAAACAGAATTACGGTTGAGATTTATGGATGGTGTTAGGGATTACTTTGGGATACAACGATGGGGAATTTATCTCTTGGATAGCCAACAACGTTTGGCAAGTGTCGATGTGGTAGGAGTATCCGATAATTTTGTGGAGCGATACGAGCAATTTGGCAAGAGCGTCGATCCATTGTTGAAATACGTCTTAGAAAATCATGCTCCAACCCATGAAGAAATTGTCTTACCTCAAGGAACATGGAAACAGAGCGAACTCTATCAACGCTGCTGTTCTGGTTATGACCACGAACATATAATGACAGGACCGATTGTGGGTGATGGGAATTTGATTGGGACGGTTCACTTTGCCCGTGTGGGTAATAAGACTCCCGCATTTACCACTCACGACTTGGTAAGATTGGGGGCGATATGTACCCATTTTTCCGCACGTCTGGCTGGATTGCGTCAAAAGTCTCTAGTTCATAATCCATATCTAAAAAGCCTTACTCCCCGCGAACTTCAGATTGCTGAACTGGTTGCCCAAGGACTGACTAATGCAGCAATTGGCAAGGAGTTATGGATTAGTCAGAATACTGTCAAACAGGCTTTGAAGCGTATGTTTCGGAAATTATCGGTTTCCTCTCGGACTGAGATGGTCGCCAAATTAGGAGAGACATTCTAAGGTCAAGTGATTGTCGAATTGAGGGTTTGTCTGGTTCTAAAAACTGTTTAATGTTACAAAACTCTAACAATCTAACCTGATCAATTTTCAAGACTTTAGTTGGATTAATCCCAACTTCTAGACTATCCAACTCATCTAGTTCTAATTTAAGTTTTTCTATTTCTTGATTGGAGCAGTTATTTGCACTGTAATTTTTTGTCCGAGTACCTGATAAAAAGCATCTTCGATTCGAGAAATTTTCTGTTGGATCAATCTGATTAATGGTGGGGAGCTAATTTCTATTTGGGCATAGTTTCCTTTTAAACTAATTAATCTTCCTTTGTTTGATAACAGTGCTTTGGTTGTAGGTGGAGAGACAGCTTGAATTACTTGTGACCATAAAAAAACTTCATTCTGAACAACTGGCTCAGAATTTAAGTTTTCCGCAAAAGGTGGAGAGATTTTATAATGAAGGAATTCTTCATAAGCCCAATTTAATAACTTAATCTCATCTTTCTCCTTATTAGCTGCTAAAGATAAGTAAGCTGTTTTCACTTCTTCTTCTGTGGCTTCTGAGTCAACTTGTAATACGTACCACCAATTTAATTGCTCATGACTTACTGGAGGCAGGAAATATCTCCCTTTAAATTTTGATTCATAAACATGACGAGGATGCCCAAATTCCAACTCCATGTGAAAAACTACCCAGCTTGTCAAGTTGGGATTAAACGAATATAAATAACTCAAAAATCTTTGTTGTGCATAAGTAGACCTATCTCCCCGAAATATCGCGCCATAGAGCCAATCATTACATAAAATGTCATCTTGATAACGCAATGACCATAACTCCCATAAGTCATCTGGGTTTAATTTTTTAGTGAATCTGGCTTTTCTTTGAGCGCGAATATAAGTAATTTTTGCTGTCTGTTCTTCATCTAATAATTCGCCAAATTCTGGCAGAAAATTATCTTTTAATGCCTCTTGTTCCTCTTCTGAACCTGGAGGGAATACATAACCACATTCGGGACAAATTCTCAGGAATTTATTAATAAAAGCATGACAGCTCGGACATTCTTTACTATCAGATTCCCCTCTTTTTGGTGATGGACATAAAGAAATTGAACGTTTTTGATCGATCTTTCCTAATCTTTGAAAATTGTCTCCAAAATCCAATAACCAACAATCTTCTTTCCCAGGAAATAATCTTAGTCCCCGTCCACACATTTGAATCAACAGAGCTAGGCTTTTGGTAGGACGAGCAATAATTACCGCTTCGATAGATGGCTCATCAAATCCTTCCGTTAAAGTTCCCACCGTACTAATTATTTGAATTGTACCTTCTTTAAATAATCTATAAATTTCTTTCCTTTTTTCTACGGGGGTTTCTGCCTGTATGTGTGCGGTAACAATTCCTACTTGATTAAATAATTCTGTTAATAACTGAGATTGCTTATACCCGCATTTCTCACAAATACCGCGATCGCTATAAACAGAAGCATTACCAAGTCTAGGTTTGACCCTGATGTTTGCTCAATCACGTCAAACAACAGTCTGTTATTTGAGTTCTAGTCAGTATCAAAATTAATTAAAGTGGCTCTTCCGAACTTACCATGCTAAATTTTGTTCAAAGCTTTACCTTTAAAGGGATTTAGAGAAAAAATATACAATATCAAACTATTAAAATCTCAAAGTCTTGCACAGCAAGACTTTTAAGTACTAGTTTCTAACTGTTTGGCATGACCAAATCGGAAGAGCGGATTTTAATTGCTGTTATTATTCCTAAAAGCGGTTAATTCAGTCAACCCAGTCAGTTTGCAGAGACTCCCCAATCTAAGTTTAGATTAAACGATTACTTGAAATTACTCTTCTTCGTCACAATTAACACTTAAACTATAACTGAGAGCTAAATTTTAGTTTTTGCTAGATGACTCTGTTTGAAACCTATAGTCATAGTTCGGCTTTACATTTTAGAAACATAATCTTTACATAGCAAAGATTTGAGAGGTTGTACAATATTTAAACAGTTAATCTATCGTTATTAATATTCAACCAATAAAAACTAGGCTATTTATTTCAAATAATAGTAAAAGTAGTATTGTAAGGAGTAAAAAATTTAAAAATTGCCAAATGAAAATATCTTTAAGTAGTGGGCTTAGTAAGAAAATGTTGAAACAAAAAGATTTTTCAAGCTTGGTTTCTCAGTTATCTCAACTTCAGTCAAGATTTTGTAGATGTAAGCTAGATATTGAAGATTCCAAAGAACTAAAGTGGAGTCTATATTTTTATCTAGGACGTTTAATGTGGGCAGGAGGAGGATCCTATCCAGTAGAACGTTGGCAGAGACTTTTAAATCACTACTATCCTGAAATTAGTCAATCAAGAGACGTTAATTTAGAGTTATCTCAATTTGAGGGATATAACTTTCTTACTGGTCTCTTAAAACAAGACCTGAACAAGCGTTCTCAAGTAATGAGTATAGTTAGAGATACTTTAATGGAAGTTTTATTTGATATTTTGCAATATGAGTATCAATTAAAGTTTGAGTCCCCTAATCGTCACCTTTGTTTTACCTATGATGAGCAAAATTATCCTAAAACTGCCTTAACTCTGGCTCGCATCGACAAGACTTTAATCAAAGTACAGCAGCAATGGCAACTATGGCAACAGAGGCAATTAAGCCCTTACTCTCCCAACTTAGTTCCTGTTATTGAGCAGCCTGAGGAGCTATGGTATAGCTTACGCAACTCAAGAGAAGAATATCAAGCCTTGACTAGGTTGGTAGATGGCAAAAGAACGATGCGTAGTTTAGCTTTAGAGTTAAAACAACCGCTGCTGAATTTAACCTTATCTTTTGTTAATTATGTTAATTGTGGGATAATGAGCTTTACAGAAGTTCAACATAAGGTGGGGAATAATGGGGATTCTAGAGGGGAAAATCCCCGAAAAACTGGATTTTTATTTAATAATAAAAAGTCCTCATATACCTTTGACTATCGCCCCTTAGTCATGTGTGTTGATGATAGTCCCACAGTATGTACTCAGATGAAACAAATTATTACTGGGGAAGGGTGTCGTTTTTATGGGATACAAGATCCCATAAAAGCTATTCCCAGTTTGCTTAAAATCCAACCCGACCTGATTTTTCTAGATTTGATCATGCCAATCGTTAATGGGTATGAACTTTGCGCTCAAATGAAACGTATCTCCCGAGCCAAAGGCATTCCTATTGTAATCTTAACTGGTAAAGACGGATTGATTGATCGTGTACGAAGTAAAGTTGTAGGAGCTAGTGATTTTATTGCTAAACCAGTTAATCAACAGCGAGTATTATCAATTTTGCGGAAGTATGCTTTGATTAAATCTTAAAAAGGATTAAACTAATCAGATTAAAAGCTATTTTTTTCCTATTTGAACTAAATTTAATTTATTAAATTATTTTTTTAATCATGTTGAAACTGGCGAGATAAAAGTTTGACAAAGTGCAGCATATTCAAAATTTAGCAAGAAATAGATTATGAAAACAGTGATGGTTGTAGAAGACAGTATTACGGATATGGAACTGTTGACTCTATATCTTAAAAAAGAGGGTTTTGTCGTAGTACAAGCCAGGAGTGGAGAAGATGCTCAAGCTAAGTTAGAGCAGCAGAAGCCAGATTTAATTATTTTAGATGTGATCTTACCAGGGCAAAGTGGATTTCAACTCTGTCGTAAACTCAAATCTGCTCCCCAAACTCAAAGCGTTCCCATTGTACTTTGCTCTACTAAAAATACCGAAGTCGATAAGCAATGGGGAAAAATGGGAGGAGCCGATGCTTACCTAACTAAACCTGTGGCTCAAGACCAGTTAGTGGAGATGATCCATCAATTTATATGAGGAGATAGCTATTAATGAGTCAAATAGAGCCACTGGCGGAGTTAGTTAAATCCCAGACAATTTCCCAAAAAGTCTCAAAAGATGGAGTCGCAACGAGATTTTTGCGCTTTCCCCTAGGTTATGAAACCATCGGTTTATTACCCTTAGAAAGACTAGTTGAAGTAATTAAAGTATCTCCCAAGGCAATTTTGCCCATTCCTCGTGTACCCCATTATTTATTAGGCATTACTAACAGACGGGGAGAAGCTATTTGGCTGGTAGATTTACTTTATCTGATGGGAGCTACTCATCTATCTCAGCGAGAGCTAGTGCCAGAAGTTTGCATGGCGATACTAGTTCAAGGTGAAGAACAAGCCATTGGACTATTAGTGGAACAAGTTAGTTCCATTGAAGTTTATGATCTCAAGAATTTACAGCCTTTTCCTAGCCAAATATTACCTGCTAAATTACTGGCTTGTTTAGAGGGGTATTTTATTGATGCCCAGGGCAATACTTTAGCTCTCCTTAATGTCGATACCATCATCCAGGCAGTGGAGAACTTAGAGCAGATGATTTTGTAATTTAAGACATAAAAATTCCCAATAATAGATTAACAGATTAGACCCTAACTTTAATTGGAAACGTAAATAAATTTATGACAACCTTATTTAATTCAGCCAACACCAATGTTAGCTCCAGTAGCTCCGCTTTTGATCATGATGCTAACTCTAAGATTCACTTGACTCAAAAGCTCAAGAATGCTTTACAGTCTCTAGTTAAAGATTTAGACCAGAATGATTCTCAAGATTGTGATCAATTTCGAGAGCGTCTAACTGAGATTATTAGTCTGACTGATGATGTTGACCAGCAGGAAAAGTTTGAGCAGCAGCAGCTAGGGGAGATCCTAGAACAAATCAGGCTGGCAAAAGATACAGAAACTTTACTAAACCAAACAGTAACCAAAATCAGCCAACTTTTGGATCTCGAACGGGTGCTAGTCTATAAGTTCGATTCAGAAAAGACAGGAACTGTGGTAGCAGAAGCACTGCAACAGGGGTTTACTCCCGCTATGGGGGAAAACATTCCGCCTCTTTGTTTTGGACTTGTCAATGCCAATCACTATCAACAAGTCAAAGTAGCAGCAATCTCTAATGTGCAGCAGACAGAATTATCTCCTTATCAAGGGCAATTGTTGGAACGGTTTCAGGTTAGAGCTAGTTTAGCAATACCCATTTTGTTAGGGGGTCAAGTTTGGGGTT
>JASJDB010000398.1 GCA_030065315.1 Xenococcaceae cyanobacterium MO_167.B52
TAGAAATACTTTAATTAAATGGCGTTCCAACCTTGTAAGTTTTTCTGGGGAGGTAGATCACATACACATGGTCATTGAAACTCATCCTTCTCTCAATTTGTCTCAATTAATTGCGAATTTAAAAACTGTCAGTTCTCGTTACTTACGCAAGGAGTATGCAGAACATTTATCTAAATATTTCTGGAAGCGGTGCGACCCTGGCGATTTTCAATCGCCCAAGGAACGCGCACCAAGACAGCCTTATTTTTGGTCTAAAAGTTATGGCATTAAGTCTATCTCTCGTGGTGCTGACTTAGATAAAATCATTGAATATGTCCAAAACCAAGAAAAGCCCGCTCAATAGGTTATTGCCGTGCTTTACTGTCGAGTAAGCTACGCTGTACTCGCAGTATGCAGCACGGAATCATCAAAAACACAACGAAGACTCCCAGGCTGTAACTTAAACTACTTTCAAGTCAAAGCAACAGACCAAGAGTCTTCATTTAGTTCATACTAGACTGCTTTTAACAGCATAGAATCTAAGCTTACAATCCTAAGATAAGGAGTTGATTACGTAGTCTAGAAGAGCATTGTACTCAGTTAAAGCTTGAGCAGACATATCGCGAGGAGCGCAACCACGGTTACGAGCAAAGCTAAGAGCTTCTACGTAAGGAGCAGTAGGTAGGTTTAATGCACGATATACTTCCCGTTGTCCAGCAATACCCCATTCATCAAGAGGACCAGTACCACCAACAACTAAGCAGTAGTTGATCAGACGCATATAGTGCTTAACATCACGAAGACACTTAGCTTTGAAAGTGTCAGTGGAGTTAGCTTCACCTGCATTATTTAGGTAAGAGTATTTTTGAATGCAAGCATTGTAAGCTTCTTGAGCAACTGCATCTAAGTTAGCAGCTAATTTTTCAGCAGCTTCTAAACGAGCAGCAGCACGTTGTAGGCTACCTTGTACGGATTCTAAGTCGGAACTGCTAGGGAAGCGTCCAGCAGCATCAGCAGCAGTAACAACTGTAGTAACAACAGATTTCATAATTTTAAAGTATCTCCAGAAATTGCTTTTAACAAAAGCTACAAAATATTTGCTTTAGTCAACCGTTATATATAGGCATTCATAGTTAATGCCTCAGGGATTCTAGCTAAGAGCAGCAATTACGCGATCAAAGTAGCTAGATGCTTCAGCAACGATGCTAGCGCAACGATCTTCTACTACAGGGGAACCCATTTTGCGTAGTCTGTTGCCAGCAAAAGATTCGCTGGGTTGGTCTTTGATGTGAGCAGCAGCCTGAGCTTTCATAATTTGTACTGCACGGATAGTGGAAGTAGCAGGTACTCCAAGAGCAGTATAAGTTTCTTTTAAGCCATTTAAGCAACGATCTTCTAGAACAGAAGCATCACCAGCTAAAAGAGCATAGCTTACATAGCGAAGGATGATTTCACCATCACGTAAGCAAGCAGCCATACGGCGGTTGGGGTAGCAGTTACCACCAGCTTGGATTAAACCTTGGTTTTCGCAAATCATACCAGCGATCGCATCAGAAACCATGCAGCTTGCGTTACTAGCAATAGCATTAACTGCATCTAATCTTCTGTTTCCTTCTGCAACAAAGCTTCTGAGGGAAGCTAAATCATCTCCACCAATACATTTGGTGCTAGCGTCTGCATTTACTACAGCTCTAGAAAAAGCGTCAAGCATTGAGCTCTCCTTAATTATGTTGACAAATTTCGTTTATTTATCTTAGGGTTTATTGTTTTAACTTAATAGTCAAAACAGGTTCTGCGTTTTTGAACCGCAGTAATCTTGCAACCCGTCGATTTAAAAGATAAAAGATTGTGGTTACCAACGTCTTCTTTATCAGAAACAAAGTAATAATCTGTAACGTTCTAGTAAATATCGTTACATCCAGCGAGGTTTCAATTATTTACTGACTAAAATTATAGGATATGACTTAATATTTCTTAAAAATATTTTTGTTAATAGTTGATCGTTCATTGCTTCCTTGTCTTCCTTGTCTTCCTTGTCTTCCTTGTCTCCCTTGTCCCCCTTGTCTCCTTGTCCCCCTTGTCTCCCTTGTCCCCTTTATCTCCCCAGTCCCCCTTTATTCGCCTGACAATAATTACTCAACCAAGCTACTCCTGCTAAAGAGCGCATAGGAATCACAAATAAATCTGTTTGAGGCAGTTTAAGAGATAATTCTGCCCCTGGTAATCCTACTCCTAACCATTGGAGAAGGGGAGATATTTGCTCTGGATCGAAGTTAAAGCGACAAAAGCCTTTAAGCCAAGCAGTTTGATTGAGTAGTGGCGCGATCGCTTCTTGACGAACTGCGTTAATAGTAGCCTGAACTTCGGCAGATTCAGCCAGAACTAGTTTTTCTTGTCCTGCACCCAAGCCAGCAGCTAGTTCTACAGTTTCGTAAAACATGGGTAACAGAAAATGCTCTACTAGTCCCATTACTCCATTGATAATAGAAATAAACTGACCTGCGTTGAGTTGAATAACTATTTTTCCATCAGCACTAGTTACTTTAACTGCTCCTTGGGCGCTGTCAGTTAAAACTCCAATCAAAGAAGCATTAGTTCGAGGGTCATGTTGGACAAACAAGGCTGTACCTTGAGACTCAACCGTAGCTTGAGGAGTACTCACGTAGCTTTGTCCTTGTCCAGGACGAATCATAATTAGAGCAGCACCACTGCTTATTTCAAAATTTCTTTGATTTGGCGGAAAACGAAAAATAGTACCAGCACCAGTTCTGACCAATGTACCTTCATTAAAAATTAAATCAGCACGAGAATTTGCCCCTGTGCGAAGAGAATCTTGGGGAATGATAACTTCTCCCAATCTAGCTCGATTCCAAACAGAGCGATTGCGACGGTTGATTTCTACCTGATTACGCATTCTATAAACTTTGCCACTCATTATTCTAGACTGTTGGGCTAAAACAGGACTGGCAAATAAGCTGGTAATGACCAAACTTGTAGTTAGTTGTTTAATATGAAATAAAATTTTTTTCATGCTTAAATAATTTTGATGATTATGGGCAAGAATTAGGTTGGAATTGGGGTCTGATACTTCTAGATACGGGATATTTTTTTCTAGGATCAGGTATTTTTGCCCAGAAATGCTTACAATATCGTCAAGAGATATAACAAAATATCGCGCTTTTGTATAAGCTAGTTAAGTGAGTCTAGCTAAAGTCGATAGGGACACCAGAGGAGTCATTGGATAAGCACCGTACATTTATAGACCGATTACAGGATATAGTAGCCAGGCAGTCTGACAAAACTGCTTTTACTTTTTTACAGGGTGGCGAAACAGAGTCGGATCATCTGAGTTATCAGCAGTTAGAGACTCAGGCAAGGGCGATCGCAGCTGTTTTACAAAGTTACAACGCTACTGGTGAAAAAGCATTACTACTTTATCAACCTGGACTAGAATTTATCACAGCATTTGTGGGGTGTTTGTATGCAGGGGTGGTTGCTGTCCCTGCTTATCCCCCTCGTGCTAATCGCTCTATCGATCGGGTATTATCTATTGTTGCTGATGCAGATGCTAAATTTGCCCTCACGACTCAAGATTTACAAGACAAGATTGAGATTAAATTTCACCAAGCAGGCAATACTGGATTACAATTTATCCCAACAAACCCTATTGAAGGGGATTTGGCTGATAATTGGCTAAAGCCTGATTTGACCCCAGATGATTTAGCTTTTCTTCAATATACTAGTGGTTCTACGGGCAAGCCCAAAGGGGTAATGGTAAGTCATGGTAACTTATTAGCCAACTCCAGTGCCATTAATCGTGGTTTTCAAAATATTCCCCAACATAAGGTAGTCTCTTGGTTGCCACCCTATCACGATATGGGCTTAATTGGCTGTATTATCCAGCCGATGTATGTGGGGTTATCCATGTATATGATGCCTCCTGTAAGCTTCTTACAGCGTCCTTATCGGTGGTTACAGGCTATATCCAAGTATAGGGCTACCACTTCGGGAGCTCCCAATTTTGCTTATGACCTTTGTGTAAGTCAGATTAGCGAAGCCCAAAGAGAGACTCTGGATTTAAGTTGTTGGGAATTGGCTTTTTCTGGTGCTGAACCAGTTAGGGCGGATACTATTAAACAGTTTAGTGAGTATTTTGGTACTTGTGGTTTTCGGCGAAAAGTTTTCTATCCTTGTTATGGGATGGCGGAATCTACTCTGATTATTACTGGTGGCAGTAAACAAGAAGCACCAATTTTCCGCAATTTCCAGAAGCAAAGTCTAGAAGAGAATCAAGCAGTTATTTCCAGTACTGATACTGCTTTGGATAATCAAGTGACTCTTGTTGGTTGTGGGCAAAATTTTGCCGATCAACATTTGGCAATAGTTAATACTGATACTTTAGAAGAGTGTCCAGAAGGACAAATTGGGGAAATTTGGGCTAGTAGTAGTAGTACCGCTCAAGGATATTGGAATAAAGCTGCCCTTACTGAATATGCTTTTCAAGGAAGTTTAACAGGTTATCCTGATGTAACTTTTTTACGTACAGGAGATTTAGGCTTTATTCAAGATGGAGAGTTATTTGTTACAGGAAGACTCAAAGATTTAATTATTATTCGGGGACGCAATCACTACCCTCAAGATATAGAATTAACCGTGGATAGTGGTCATGAGGCGGTTCGTTCTGGGGCAGTTGCTGCTTTTGCGGTAGAAATAGAGGGGGAAGAAAAATTAGTTATTGTTGCTGAAGTTAAGCGTACCCATCTGAGAAAGTTGGATGTAGCAGCAGTAAGTAAAGCAATTCGTAAAACCATCTTCCAAAATCATGAATTAAATCCCTATGCCATAGTATTAATTAAGACTGGTAGTATTCCTAAGACTTCTAGCGGAAAAATACAGCGTCATGCCTGTAAAGCAGGATTTCTTGATGGCAGCTTGAATGTTGTGGGAGAATCGGTTAAACAGTCATCGGGGAATAGCCCTAAAGGATTAGCTCCTAACGTCGCGTCGGAACAGGGAGCAGTCTTAACCGCGAGACATATTAACAGTAAACAGGGAACAGTTATTGAAAATTGGCTGGTTGAAAACATAGCCCAAAGATTAGCAGTATCTAAAACTCAGATAGATATAAGAGAACCTTTTGC
>JASJDB010000399.1 GCA_030065315.1 Xenococcaceae cyanobacterium MO_167.B52
TACTCAGAAAATGTCCGTCAAGAGCGATCGCTTTGGGGGCGAAAACATAATCTTTACATATTACATTTTGACGTGCGGAAAGAAAATTTTAGGACTTCTGACTTCTACCTCACACGAAGTCTCCCGTTACTTTCGAGAATTGATATAACTCTCTATTCCACTAGACGTTGATTTTCTGTAAGCACCACCTCGATCTCAATCAGACCAATTTTTTTCCTGCAAGCATCTTTAATGGCTAAACTGATTTCATCTACTAGTTGAGCGGAAACAGGATAACTTGGTTTAAGGTAGACAATGGCTAGGTGAAACCTTCCTAACTTGGAAGCTGCAATATCCACAATCTGATACTCAGCTAAATTAGCCGACTCCTCAACCCCATCCCGAATAGCAGAAACTATTGAAGGGGGTGCGCCTCTCCCAGCGATTTCGGATAATGAATCTTGAAACAACTGAATGGGCTGCTTGATAATAATCATTACCAGCAGCAGAACTATGATCGAGTCTGCGACTGGCAGTAAAAAATTCAGCAATGTTCCCCTTAGAAGGGGAGCTAGAGCATAGGCTAATCCTAGTCCAGCACTAATTGATGAATCTATAATAGAAGCCTGACATTCTGTTTTCAGAATATCGCTTCTTTTCCCAGTTTTCAGCCAGTTACGGTGATGAAAATAAGCCGAGCCAAGACAAATTGCTACCATAGCTATGGAATAGAATACGATGGCACCGAAGAAAAGCTCAGGAACTTTGTTACCTGAGGCATATGCCAGAATTTTCGAGATGGCGGAGACTGTGGCAAACACCATGATTCCTAGCAAAATCATCGAGCGAAAACTCACATAGATAGCCTCATTGACGTAGTACCCAAAAGGGCGGGATTTACTTGAAGGACGCATTACCGATTCACCAACCCTAGCTGCTACTAGAGATGAGATGAAGTTAACACCTGAATAAAGACCATCTACTAGTAGGGCATCAGCATGGGATAACCATGCAGTTACCACGCCTGCAATAAGCATTACGAGATTTGCCCATCGCGCTAAAATAAAAGATCGTTTTTCAAATTTGCTAATAGACTCAGAAACCGTAATACTCATCTTAAATCAGTGGTAAATTTTGCCTATTGATATGTTACGAAGTCGAGTTTGCTACGCTTTCACTGACTTTAATTAGATCACCATCTTTGAGATAAGCTGCACCTTTTAAAACAATGCGATCGCCAGATTCTAGTCCACTGAGAACTTCTACATAATTATTAGGTAAAATTGAGCCAATTTCTACTGATTTAGCTTGAACTCTGTTATTTTCTTCTACCACAAAAGCAATAGCAGTACCATCAGCTTGAGGTAGTAAGGCTTGAGTAGGTAATGTTTTGCCCTGAATTTGAGCAGTGGTAATCTTGGCTCGTAAAAACATCCCTGGTTTTAAGCCTGGTGGGGAAGGTAAATCTACTTTTACTGTACCTTGACGAGAATCTCCATCGATAATTGGAGCCACCTCTCGCACTGTTCCCATAATGGATGGAACTTGAAGATTATTATTAAGAATGCGAACTTTTTGTTCGGGTTGAATGGCACGGATCAGAGTTTCAGGAACTTGCAATCTCAGTTCCAGTTTCCCATCTTCTATGATGGAGAATAATGTTTCAGAAGGAGACGTAATTTCTCCTAAACGAGCATTTCGTCTTGCCACAATACCACTCACAGGAGCAGTGACGATAGTATCCTGAATACGAGCTTGAATATACTGCACTCTGCCCCTAGCTTGAGATACTTCTGCTTCAGCTTGACTAATGATTTCTGGACGTACTCCTGCTTGTAATTGAGCTAATTGCTGTTTGGCTTCTTCTAAACGAGCTTTTCCCTGGTCTAAATTGGCTCTGCTACTTTTTTCTTGATTGAGGATTTCATCTAAACGGTCTAGAGAAATTGCGCCTTCTTGTTTTAAAGCTCGATTACGCTGGACTCTTTTTTTGACTAAATCTAATTCTGATTCAGCTTGGGATAAATTAGCTCTAGCGATTATAACTTGTTCTCTGGCTCTAGCAATTTCTTCTGCTCTGGCTCCTGCTTTTAATTCTGCTAGACGTGCTTCTACTTGACGAACAGTGGCTTGAGCTTGCACCAACTCTGCTTGTAAAGTATTGTCGTTGAGTTTTGCCAATACTTGACCCTGATCAACAAAGTTTCCTTCGTCTGTCAAAATGCTTGTGATTTGTAAACCTGTGGCAGGAGTCATTACAGGAATCAACTCATAAGCGTACACTGTACCAGAAGCTTCTAGGGTCTTTTCTATCGGGCTAGAAGTAACTTCTACTACTGTTACAGTTTTAGGTTTAGCTTGAGGAATTACTTCATTTTCCGAAGCAGCTACTACGGACTCCTTACTATAGATACTACTGAATAGGTAATTGATCCCTAACGCCAGAAGTAAGCCTAATCCAATTCCTGTAACCAAAAGATTTTTAGCAGATTTAGGTTTTGTTTGGGAAGCTTTCTGAGTTGGTTGATTGGGAGAATGGTCTTCAAGGGTCAACCGTTCCTTGCCTTTGCGGACGCAGGCTTCCTCGCTCTGCTTCGACTTCGTTAAATCCTGTTTTGATTGATAATTAATGCTATTTAAAGGAAAGGTTGCGGTATCTTTTCCTTCTTTGTCGTATTCAACAGCAATAAATTCCCCGTCTGACTCTGTGATGTAGAATGTCTGCTTGTCAGTCTGGGTCAAAAAAGAATTATTATTTTTGCGATCGCTCATACTTGTACAGTTATTTTTATTGATTTTTATACAAATTACTTAATATTTAGGTTAATACAATTTATTTGAAGATTGGTAAGCATCAATTAAACCTGAATTATTTTTTGCAGCATAATACTGAGGGATTGCAATAAAGTAGCAAAGCTCAATTATCTAAGTAAAGTTAACAGGTTTATTCGACAGACTGCCTAGCGCTCACTCTCTATGGTTGTCATAATGGAAAAATACTTGTGCTTCGTTTCATCTTTTTCTTTGAAACAGTTGGTTTTGAATAACTTGACTTTAACCAGCGATCCCAAAAAAATAAAATCCTTCTTTAACGTAACTTACAAAACGGTGATAAACAAGAAATTAAATATTCCCTGTAGATTGAGCAATTTTCAGACTTAAGGAGCAATGGCTTTTATGGAGTTCCCTTTAGATTGTACTAGTACCAATTTTGAGAAAGTCGCACTGACTAAATTTCGCTCTTTAACCCCCTATTTACCCACTCAAATCATAATTTCTCGTGAGCCTTGGGGACGTTTTACAGTTCTCAGTCTAGACTTTCAAGATTGTCCTCATTATTTTCCCTTATCCCAAGAACAAAATCAGAATTTAGTTGAAATTATGAATCAATTAGGATTATCCAATTCCATAATTTTTCGGATTGGCAATAAAATTTTAGGATGGCAGAAAGTTTAAAACAACGTGAGTTCGGAGTTAGTAGTTAGTAGTTAGTAGTTAGTAGTTATCAATTATTCGAGTATCACTCGTTCGTATTTTTGAGCTAGATTTGACCAAGTATATTGTTGCTCAATTAAATCTCGCCCATTTCGTGACAGAGTAGCCCTTAACTCAGCATCACTCAATAAACGGCTAATAGCTTTAACATATTCCGAGACAGTATTAGCCCTCAAAGCCCTCAAAGGAATGTTGTTTCCTGAGATTTCAATACCTTCTAAACCGCGATCACTAGCCACTACAGGAGTACCTGCTGCCATAGACTCTAGAGTTTTATTCTTGATGCCAAATCCTGTCCGCATGGGAATAACAGCAACTGTTGCCTGATGAAGATACTCAGCAATTGAGGGGACTCGACCTGTCACTGTGATACCAGGAAGTTCAGCTAAAGCTAAGACTTTAGGTGAGGGATTAGAGCCTACAATAGTCAAAGTTGTATTAGGGTGTAACTGTTGTAATGCAGGCAAAATTTCTCTACCTAAAAAACAAGCAGCATCAATATTAGCAATGTAATCCATACCCCCAAAAAAGATTAGATTTTTTCCTGCGGGATCAACTGAACGATAGGAAAAAATATCTAAATCTACCCCATTAGGAATTACCCACACTTTGCCTGGGGGAGAAAATTGCTGAATTTGCTTACAGTCTTCTTCTGTTGTGACTACTATGTCAGAAAACTTTTGACAAAAATTCTGTTCATAACGACGCAATAAAGGAAGATAAATGCGATCGCGAAATTGATTTTCTGAGGTTCCTGTTGCTAATTGATTTTCACAAGTACGATATACAGAACTATGAATATTTACTACTGTTTTAATTTTTTCACGCCATTGAGGTCTAATGTAAATTTCATTAATACTATGTTCACAAGTAATAATATCAAACTGATTAGCTGCTATGTTTTGATCAATCCATTTTTGAATGGTAGCCGAATAAGAAGAGGATACGTTGGGTGGTTTGCCCTGTTGAAGAAAATTGGTAAATCTCCTAAGTTTATCTAATTTTCCTGTTTTGACGAGAGTATTATGAGCAAAAACCTCTAATTTATTGACCCATTGAGATAATTCTTGAATTTCACTTTCTTGAACATAATCATTTTTTTGAGTTACTAATGTTACTTCGTGATTTTGAGCTAAGTATTTAAGTAAATTAAAAGTTCTCACTTGAGTTCCTCCACGATCAGGAGGATAAGGAAAAGTCGCAGATATACTTAAAATTCTCATCCTAATTTAATGATTTAGATCTCATTTCTAATCAGCCAAGTATTGGGCTGACTAGGTAAATTGGTGTTAGAAACTAAAAGAGGTTCTAAGTTTAAGTTCGAGTCTTTTTTGATTTTATTAAGAGTTTTTTTATTGGGTTTAAACAAGATAATATTATCAAATTTTTGATAAAAGTTATTGTCTTCTAATTCTAAAAATTCTGGTACTTTTCTAGTCAAATGTACACTATTTTGAGTATTTAGCAAATAACTCATAGTTAAAGCATCTCCCCAGTCTTCAAAAATAGTTACAGAGTTGGATATTTGATTTATTTTACTCGCTATTAAAGCATAATCAGGTACACCAAATGCCCACCATGAATTAGCAAAAGTAATTAAATTACAAGAAAGTAATCCACCTAAAATCAAGAAGCAAAGTGT
>JASJDB010000400.1 GCA_030065315.1 Xenococcaceae cyanobacterium MO_167.B52
ATGGACAGGGATTTAAACGGAGGGCGTGGGATATTCCTTCGCTCATTGGTAGATATACCCAGTCTATCTGACTGCATTGTTAGCATTTGTTAGCAAAATTATATCGGAAAGAATAGGCTCTTCCTTATTCCCTTCTTCATAACTCCCTAAGCTAATTTTATATTCGTCGAACTACTGTTTATTTAAAGGCTCAATACATTAATTTAATTTAATTGACTTTATTATTCGCTGTTTAAATGTCTAGATCCATGAAAGATTATCCTTCAGTTTCCTATTTTAATAAACCTTTAGGACAAATACTAGTCGAGGCTGGATTAATCTCAATGAGTCAAATAGAATTAGCCTTAAAAGAACAAAAACAAACTAATTTAAAAATTGGTGAAATCTTAACTTTGCATGGTTGGATTAAACAAGAAACTGCCGATTTTTTCGCAGAAGAATGGAAAGCTCTGCTTTTAGAACAGCAGAAAAAACCTTTAATATACTATTTTCAAAAAGCAGCCTTATTAGATCAAAAGCAAATTAATGAGCTGATCAGATTACAAAATTTAAAACAAAAAAAAGTTCGGTTTCATAATTTGGCAGTAGAACAAAAATATCTTAAACAAGTAACCGTTGACTTCTTTGTGACCAATCTTTTCTGTATTGATAATCCCAATCCCTTGACTAAACCCTATGAAATACTTAGAGATTATGCTATGGAAAAAAAGGATTTTCCCAAAAGCAATCTTTATAAAGCACTCCTAGTAGGTGTTAATTTAGCAGGAATAAATCTTAATGGCTCTAATCTTAAAAAAGCTAATTTGAAGGGTGCTAACTTAACTAAGTCTAGTTTAATTCGAGCTAACTTAAGTCTTACCGATCTAAGTAAATCAATCCTCACAGAAGTTAATTTGCGAAAAAGTATTTTAAACCAAGCTAATTTACGGGAAGCTCATCTAGAGAAAACTAACTTTCAAGGAGCTAGTCTTAAACAAGCAGATTTAACCAAAGCCTATTTATGTCAGGCTGACTTCTCTGCTGCTGATTTAAGGGAAGCTAAGTTACCCTCCGAATATTCTTACGAAGTATATTACGATGAAAATACTCAGTTAGATTCTGATATTAATCCCCAGCAGATGGGATGGACAAAGAAATAAAGAAATTCATAGCACTCCTCGTGCTGGTGAGGTAAAGTAACTTGAGGCTTTTTGTTCATGGTTCATAGTTCATTGGGCATACCCCATAACTTTGATAACCGCTATACTCTAAACTATTTATATTTACTCTGCTATCGATAAATAAATATGCTTTCTCAATGGGATTCTTTTTTAAAAAACCTGGGTGAATGGCAAGGGTCTTTTACCCGTTTATCTCCCCAAGGAATAGAAACAGAAGACACCCCTACTATCGTAACTATGGAAGGAAGAGAAAATAATCAAGCAGTACATCAAGTAGTGCGCTATCTTCCTCCCGATCAACCTTCTCGTGATGTGGTTGTTGACTACACAAAAACCTCCTTAAGTCGCTCGATTTTGTTCTTTGAAAACGGAGGATTTTCTTTTGGCAGTTCTCAATTTGCTCCTTATAGTAACTTTGGGGGAGAATTTGGCTTAATTTCAGAACAACGACGTTTAAGGACGGTAATACTATATAACAGTTCTAGTAACCTAGAGCGTGTAGTCTTAATTAGAGAGAAATTACCTAACACTAATACTCCTGAAAAACCTCCACTAACAATAGAAAGTCTCTTAGGAGAATGGCAAGGAGAAGCTATTACTATATATCCCGATTTTCGCACTCCCGATACTTTTAATAGTTATCTAACAATTAAGCAATTAAATAGCGATTATATTGAGCAAACTTTAGCTTTTGGTAATCGCAAAATTACATCTAAAGCCAAAATTAATGGCTCAAGATTATTATTTGAGGATAGCCCTCTCAAAGTACAAATTTTACTCTTACCTGATGGTGCATCTTGTAACTGTCCTTTGGAAGCAAAAATCGGTCACAACTTTGTTTTAGAGATGGGGTGGATGTTAGCTCCTAATAAGCGACAAAGAATCATGCGAAACTTTAATGAAAAAGGAAATTGGACTAGTTGTACTCTAGTGACGGAAACAAAGTTGAATTAGGATTTTTAGGAAAAGCTCGTCTATCAGTAAAATATAAACTATTTCATAACTTGGTATTTTTATGTTAGAACCTCTGACTCGTGCTAAGTTCGAGCAGCTTATATCACCCATTGCTACAGGAGCGCAATACGCCTATTATTGGGGCAAATGGCAAGATTTACTCAATCGTTTACTAATTTCAGTAGTAGCAGTAATTGTTGTTTTAATTTTGGGATTAGTTCTGGGAGAGGGTGGACGAGGTTTAGTTTTGATGATTTCAGTGATAGCAGGACTTTACTGGTTGTGGAGTCCAGTATATTGGGCTAGTGTGCGTAATCGTCAAGCTCGTCGCTTCAAGTATAGTGGTTTTTGGCGCGGGCGAATTCTGGATCTTTTTGTCACAGAAGAACTAATTGGAGAAGAAGAAAGAGTCAACCAAAGAGGTGAATTGGTAGTTGTAGAAAATCGCGAAAGAAGAATTAATTTAGTATTAGGAGATAGAACAGGATTTGAAATAACTATTCAAGCTCCATTACAACGAGTTCATAAATTATTAAAAGTAGGTCAAACTGCGGAGTTGTTGGTGTTATCTAATCGTTTTGATTTGGCAACTATTGATAAAGTTACGGATGCTTATGTTCCTAGTCAAAATCTGTGGATTGGCTCTTATCCCTGGTTACAAAGAGATGTTTTTATCGAAGTAAGTCGAGAATTGAGAGATTATTAAAAGACTAAAAAAATACTAAATACTAACTATTAACTACTAACCCCTCAAATCTGGAACATAACTTAATAAATAAAATAATTAAGTTAAAAATTTTCAAAATTTACAACATTCTTGCATGAGTAGAGAGAAATAAGATAGTATGAGCGACTTATGATTCACTATTTGTTTAAGACTCATGGAAGATAAACATATGTTAATGATTCCTGGTCCCACACCGGTACCAGAGAAAGTATTACTTGCTATGGCACAACGTCCGATCGGACACCGTAGCGGTGATTTTAGTAAGATAATTGCAGAAATTAACGATCGCCTTAAATGGTTGCACCAAACCAAAAATGAAGTGCTTTCCCTCAATGTTTCAGGAACTGGTGCAATGGAAGCTGGTATAATTAACTTTTTAAGTCCTGGCGATCGCGTTTTAGTAGGAGTTAATGGGAAGTTTGGCGATCGCTGGGCGCAAATCGCCGAAACTTTTGGGCTAGATACCATTAGAATCAGTGCAGAATGGGGAGACCCCTTAGATACAGAAGAATTCCGCACTCATTTAGAAGGGGATACGAACAAGGAAATCAAAGCGGTAATTATTACCCACTCCGAAACCTCTACAGGAGTACTCAACGATTTAGAGACTATTAATAAGTACATTAAAGCTCATGGAACAGCTTTAAGTATTGTTGATGCAGTAACAAGTTTGGGTGCATACGATTTACCGATCGATGATTTAGGGTTAGATGTCGTGGCTTCTGGCTCCCAGAAAGGTTATATGATTCCCCCTGGGTTGGGATTCATTTGTGTTAGTGATAAAGCCTGGGAAGCTTACAAAACTTGTAAATTCCCTCGTTTCTATATGGATTTGGGTAAATACAAAAAAGCCAATCTTAAAGCCAGTAGTCCGTTCACCCCTCCCGTTAACCTGATGTATGGTTTACAAGCTGCATTGCAAATGATGGAAAGAGAAGGTTTAGAAAGTATTTTCTCTCGTCATCAAAGGCTCACTAGTGCAACTCGTGCTGGGGTACAAGCACTAGGCTTAAAACTCTTTGCTGCCGATGACTGCGCTAGTACCGCCGTAACAGCCGTTGAACCTGCTCCCATTGGTGCAGAAGATATCAGAAAAATTATGAGTAGTAAATACAATATTGCTCTAGCTGGAGGACAAGATCATTTCAAAGGCAAAATTTTCCGCATCGGACATTTGGGATTTGTCAGCGATCGCGATATTCTAGCTGGTATTGCTTGCCTAGAAGCAACTCTTATTGAGTTAGGTCACGATATCAAGCCTCAAGCAGGAGTCAAAGCTGCTGCTGCTGTTTTGGCTTAAATTATTGAGAATATAGGGGGAGTTTATCAGTTAACAGTGAGCAGTAAACAGTGAACAGTGAGCAGTGAACATTGAACACTATATGGGTTGAGTCCTAAAGGATTCCTAATCCTAAAAGATACCGCTGCCCCTGCGGGTAGAGCTACGCAAGCGCATAAGGATACACCTTCGGACATTGTACCCTTGTGGTATAACCGCGACCCATTTGCGAAGCACGATAACTGCTAACTGCTAACTGCATAACTGCTAACTGCATAACTGCTAACTGCTAACTGATAACTGTCAACTGATAACTGAAATGACCATTATTCTGACCAATGACGACGGAATTGATGCACCAGGCATTAGAGCCTTAAAAGAAGCAGTAAAGTCCGATAAAACCATTATTGTGGCTCCACAAAAACAACATTCTGGTTGTGGACATCAAGTTACCGCGCATCAACCCATTGAATTAGTTAAGCGATCGCATGAAGCCTATGCGGTAGGGGGTACGCCAGCAGATTGTACCCGCCTTGCTATTACTCATATTGCCCCAGATACTCAATGGGTATTATCTGGCATTAATGCGGGGGGAAATTTAGGAACAGACGTATATATTTCTGGCACGGTAGCAGCAGTCAGAGAAGCAGCATTTCATGGCATTAAAGGGATTGCCATATCTCACTGGATTAAAAGACCCCTAGTAATTGATTGGGATCTTGCTACTAATTGGACAATTAAAATATTACAAGAATTACGCGATCGCCAATTGCCGAAGGGGAGTTTTTGGAACGTTAATTTACCCCATTTAGAACCAGGAAAACCAGAACCAGAAATCGTTTTTTGTCAACCCAGTATCGATCCTTTACCTGTTAAGTATCGGGTTCAAGATAATTCATACCACTACGAAGGGGAATACAGCAAACGAGATCGTACTTCAGGTACAGATGTTGACGTTTGTTTTTCAGGAAATATTGCCATTACTCTAATCAAGCTTTGACCTCAATACTTTTGGGATAAGTCATAAAATTAGGTTTTGGTTGTTAGGTGTTAGGTTTTAGGTGTTAGGTTTTAGGTTTTAGGGTTAATTAGTCCCTTAAAAAAAATCCTAACTATATCTGAATTCCGAATTCCGAATTCCGAACTCCGAACTCAAGTTACTTAAGTAAATACTTGAGCCAAATTATTTAGGAATTATTTAGGTAATATTTAACTCCGTATTACTACGGAATTAGGGCTAATTATGCCATAAAACTATATTTAACTTTTATAAAACATTGATTGTATCTTTACGGACATTAACCATCTAATAACCATAGAATATATATGAAATACCACACATACATATCTCTTAAATTATTTTTTAATTAACAACTAACTAAAAAAATATTCTTATGGTCAATATAAATTTTCATTATTCACCTGATGTTAGTCTCGCCCAGATGATTGGTTACGAGATGGCAGCTCTAATTTGGGGTCAATTATTTACTGATAATATTAATGTTGATATTCTCGCTACAAGTACCAACTCCCTAGATGCCAATGTGATTGGGGGTGCAACTCCTGAATTTCACGAACAACATTACGCCCTGTTCCTTCAATATTTTGAAGCAGATATTACTTCCGCAGATGACCAAGAAGCGTATGATGCCCTGCAACAAGGTAATACCGTTGATTTTTTACTGAACGGAGACTTAGTTGACGGCAATACCAAACTCAAATTAACCACGGCTTTAGCTAAAGCTTTGGGAATGGAT
>JASJDB010000401.1 GCA_030065315.1 Xenococcaceae cyanobacterium MO_167.B52
CCACTTAAAAATTAGACAAAACAGAGGACAGAAGGATTTTATCAGGAACAAAGAAAAAGGGGTTTTGAGATGCGGATTTGGTATTACTTGCTTGCCAAGAGTAAATTTAATTTGATTATTTTTTATTTTTATCCATCTAGATGGATAACTCAAAGCCGTTAAGCCATTGCGCTTTTTGTACTTGGTTAGCTTTGGCTTATCTTTAAGCTTTCCCTCTCGATATAACTTGGCTAATTTACGATAAGACTTAAATGAATCTGCTACTTTATGGCAAGCTTGCTGGGCTACGGCAGAACGTAAAGCTTTGAAATGTAAATTAGATTTCATGATTTCATCAAGCTCATAACTTGATACATATTTATGAGCCTTGAAATACATTTGACGACAGTAGTAAATAGCGCAATTAGTTAATTTATTTGTCTCGGAGCAAATAAACTCTAACACTGCTTTTGTACTGTCATCCGTATCAATTAGTTGCACCTGACAACCGTACATGACGATACTTTTGTATATTTGATATTATGATTATACATAACTTATAAACACTTAGATGTAAAAGTATTATGAAGAAAGCACCTGATGAGTATAGGCGCAATCCTCATTCGGTAACACTTATCAATTATCATTTCGTCTTTTGTCCTAAACGTAGAAAGAAAGTCTTGACAGGAGAAATAGCTCATCGCTTACAAGATATTATCTTTGAGCTATATACAGAAAATAATTGGAGATTGATAGCACTAGAAATAATGCCCGACCATGTTCATCTTTTTCTCAACACCGATCCTACTTTTGCTCCCTCTGTGATTATCAAAAGAATCAAAGGTAGAGCATCGCACCATCTAAGAAAAGAATTCCCTGAATTACTTAAACTACCTACCTTGTGGACTCCCAGTTATTTCGTTGCAACTATATCCGAAGGTGTCCCACAAGGGGATACCGCTTCGCATATATCCTTTAGGACGGGGAATGCTTCAACTGAAACGGTTAGAAGATATATTGAGAATCAGAAAGGAAAGTAGGATACATGGAGTTAAAACGAGGGGCTGTCTCTTGGGGTTTCCCCAAGAGTTTATACGCCCCGTCCTTGTTTCGCTCCCTTGCCAGTCGTTAAAACGGACTGGCTAAATCTCGCTCAACTTATTTATGGTTTGATTAATTACTTCTTTTTGTTCTGTGTCATAACCCCAGCGATTCAGGAACTTATCATAGCTACCTTTTGGGTTAGTAACACTTTCTTTTAAGGCTACTAGCTCCCGATTAACAGATTCCATTGCTAACTTTTTAATCAAATTCATTGTACGTTCTTTGACTCGATCTGAACCTGCTGCTGCGATTTCATCTTGGTTGCGTCGATGGGTAATTGCCATTGCTGCCGACATAGCGACATTTTTTACTAGCAAATCGCTGACTAAATCGGGACAATTTCGGAGAGCTTGGAGTACACCAGAAGAAGGATTATCTGCTAAAACCGAATCACTAGTCAGATATGCGACAAAAAACCCTCTAGCACCATTGCTAGTGCTGACAAGAGAACTAACTTGTTCTTGAATTTCCGCTTCTGCTAATTTTCCTGCGGTTATTTTTTCCATTAAAGATTGAGTAAATGCGATCGCATCAGGAAAGGAGATAGAATCGAAAGATATATTGGTAGGCTGGGTCATCTGTCTCAAAAAAAGGGAGGTGATAATCTATAGCAGTTCTCAAAGTTATGGGGTACAACCAATGAACGATCAACGATGAACCATCAACAAAAAGCTTAAGGTTACTCTATCTGATCAGTACGAGAACTGCTATATATGTATTGTAATTAGCTTGGAAAATTTTATTTTGAAGCTTTTTGATAAACAAGTTTAATTCTTTGAGCAATTTCCTGCCAGTTATAATTTTGCTGTACATAATTTAAACAAGCTTCCCTACTGGGTAAAATGCGATCGCCTGATAGAGCTTCGATAATTCCAGATGCTAGTTGTTTAGAATCAACTCCTTCCAATACTAAGTCTTCTGAGAAAGGGCGTAAAATTTCAGGAATACCACCAATAGGAGTACCCAGAACAGGAGTTCCAGCAGCTAAGGACTCAACCACAATTAAACCAAAGCCTTCTAGAGCAACTGTGGGGACAACAGAAAAATTAGCAGCGCGATAGCATAAGGGTAATTGTTCATCTGGGATATATCCTAGTAACTGAACATGATTAGTTAAACCAAGTTCGGTAATTTGGGTTTGTAATGTATCTGCCAATGCACCTTTTCCAGCTATATATAACATAATATCAGGATAGCGATCGCGAACTGCTACCATAGCAGTAATTAAATTTTCCAGTCCCATGCGTTTTGCCAAACGACGGATACAAAAAATAGTTGGTCGAGCCTGATGCCAACTTAAGATACTACGAGCTTCAGCAGGAGATAGATTAATATTAAAGCGATCGATATCTACTCCTCCAGGAATAATATTAATTGTTTCTAAAGGAACTTGATATTCTTGATGTAAAATATCACGAAAAGTTTGAGAAAGAACAATAAATTGTGATGAGTTATTATAAACAGTCTTTTCTATATATTTTTTCACCCAAATCGCAATTGGTTTTTGCACTTCCACATCACTTTCCAACGCCCAAGGACCATGAAAATGGGTCACTAAAGGAAGATCTTTAGTTAAATTGAGAATAGGAAAAGTATAAAGAACAAAGTGAGAAATAATTAGGTCATAATCTTGTTGAGAGATTAATTTCTTGAAGCTTTTTCTGACTCCTAAACAACGTTTTATTAGTGAACCATTTGAATCAGCAAAAACTGTTATTGTATCTCCAGTACTTTCTGTAACTTGTGGTGAACCAATAACCAAACCTTGAAATTCTATGCCTACTGTTGGTAAATAGCGATGACAATCATAATAATAGCGATTTAGTCCTCCTGCTCGTTCGGGAAACCAACTCATCCCGATTTGTAAATTTTTCACAATAATTATTCTTTTGAATTGTACGCATTAAAGGTATTGAATATTTTTTTGTGGATTCCATTTAAAAATAACCGATCTTGCATAGGCAGCATCTTGTAAAAAAATCCAGTATTCTCGATCGCTAATTTTTCTAACATTTAAACCTTGACCTTTATCTAACATTACAGGCCCTATTTTATTACCTTGTTGCATAGAACCTATATATTTTCTGCTTAGTTTGTCATAAACCAAAATAGTTGATTGTTCTAATAAATTTTTCTGTTTCCCCGTACTTCCAATACCAATAAAAATGTAGTCGCCTTCTAAAGCGAAGGTAATAGGCTTTTGTCTTCCGTCCTTACTGTGAGTTTGCCAAGGGGTATCCAAAATCCAATTTAGTTTTGGTGCAATACTCCAGTTGTCAAAGCGAGCCATTACTTTGCCTATTGCCTTCCAATTCCCTTCATAAGGATGGTTTGAAGTATACCCAGTTAAATACATGGAATCTGTAGCTCGATCATAAGCGAGCCGCTTAACGCTAGTAAAAGGTTTGGGAATATTAAACTCCTGAACGTTATTAAAATTCCATTCAGGATACCCTTCATTGTAGACTGTGGGAAATTTACGAATTGTTTTACTATTCACAGTCCAAAGATTTCCATCAGATTCAATAAACCAATCTGTACTTTTATTAGTTTTTTTAGGATCGACGGTAAATTCATCGCGCTCAAATTGACCGTTAAGGTTGGAGTCAATCCAAAGCCACTTCTTTTTTTTTGGTTGATTTGGTATCCATCTACGATTTCCCGATCCAGAAAACATAGCGTAGGGGATAGCAATTTCCTGATGAGTTTCTGGTTGAAAACGATAAACAGCAAGAGTTTTACCATTACGCTCACTCAGGAATAACATCTGTTTATCATTTAAATAATTCACCCGAACATCAGTAAAATGTTCGTGTAAGCGCGGGTCTTGAGGAAATTCAAACGGATTTAAAGTTGTTGAAAAGTGAATTTTGGTGTCTTCAGTTAAATTGTAACGGCGTTCTTTTGAATATAAAAACTGCTTATTTTCGACGTCTAGATCGAGTCCACTCATAAACTCAGAGGAAGAAAGTCGCCATTGCAAATTACCATTAGGTTGATAACTACTAATAATGATTCCGCCACCGCCTTTTGAAGACCAGGTTTTTTGTGCTATGTATAAGTTGCCATTAGCATCAATACCAATACCTTTAGGGTTGTGAAATTTTAAATCTTCTAGCTTACCAGCGTTAGAAGCAAAAATCCCCCCTTTTAAACCGAAAGTTTGCTGTAATTTTGGCTCAGAAACAATATTGTTGTAAATTTTGATATTTTGGTCTTGACCAATATCTGTTACGTAGAGCGTGTTGTTTATCTTATCAATTGCTAGATCGTAAGCGATCACACCTTCTGGAAGAGTAATAGTTTGAGGCATTTGCTGACCATCAATACTAAAACGTAAAATTTGGTTAGTTTGATTTTTGACAACCCATAAATTACCTTCCCCGTCAAAAGCTAATTTTCCGGGATTGTCTACTGTCCAAGTAGCAATTGCCTGTTGAGATAAATTATTCAAGTCGTATACTTTAATCCCATTATTGGGAGTGTCGCTTACATACAGTAAGTTCTTATTGATAGCAAGACCATTAATATGACCGTCATTGGTATTGACCACAACAACCCCCCCCTGAAAGCCATAGCCTTGAGGGAATTCAGCTACTTTTCCCGTTTTAGCGTCATATCTTCTAAATCCATACCAGATGTTTCCTGAAGGGGGATATACAGGGTTATCGTATTTATTATTATTAGTTCGACCAATATTTCTGATTTTTATACCAACATATACATATTGATTTTGATTATCTGCGGTAACAGCTAAACCTCCACGTCTACCCCACCCCATCATGTTTTCCATAATTACAGTTTGGTCGCCATCTTTATAGGCTGATGCTAAAGCAAAGCGTTCGTCCCAAGTAGAATTTGTCAAGCAAATTCCATTTGGTGTGACGAATAAATCTGCGACATTTTGTTGTACGTGACGGCGATAGGGACCGATATTTTGTTGTACGTAAGGGCGGTAGGGACGAGAAAATATTTTATTAGCAGGAAAACTATTACCAACTGTCTGAACTGTGTATTGTCCCTTGAGGTCTTTTACAGTGTAGTTAGAGTTAGTAGTAGTTCCAATTTTACAGGCATTAATAATTAAAATACTAATCAAAGTAATAATAAATATTTTCGTAATTCTATTCTTATTCATAGATTACAATAATTACAATTTTCAAACTAGATAAACTACTCTATTTTTTCAAATGGACAAATTCCATTTTTCAGAAAAATTTATTCCATATTCTTTTTCTAACTGAATTAAATCTGGTTGCAGACGCTTCATAATCAACTCGCGATCTTGCTTGGATAATTCGACTGAAAAAGGTTTTTTGCGAGATGCAACACCATAAAATTTCTGCCTTATTTCTGGTGGAACTAAATTACCTAAAGACTTAACTATAGGATTTTTATATAGATTACGTAATTGAGGATTGATATTTAGAGTGTTCTTGCTATTACGAATTGTATTAATTCTGGTAAATTTATAGTTAGGATCGATTTCCAAAAACTGACAAATGTTAGTTAGTTGCTCTTGAGGATTATTTTGTAAATCTTCTAAAAACAAAATGTGTATACTATCTCGACCAAAAATTTCTTTGTAAAAACTCAGTTGCCTAGCATACTCGGTGTAAGCTAAGTGTTCTTCAATAATTTCTACTTTGTTTTGAAACCCTTCTGCTAATAAATGCCCAATGTGAGATGTGATTCTGGCAAAAGGATGTCTAATAATGTAAATAAATTTAAAATTCGCGTTTTCAATACTGGCAATTTTAGCTGCTACATTACCATATTTA
>JASJDB010000402.1 GCA_030065315.1 Xenococcaceae cyanobacterium MO_167.B52
CCCATGCCAGAAATTCTAACACTCCTGAGCTGCCTAACATTTGACCTCAATAGGAGCAAAAAAAGTGGAGAAAATTTAGAAGAAGCCGTTTTTAACACAATTGGATACTGTATCTCTTCATCTATTCAGCAACGCCTAAAACAAGATCAAAGCCAATTGCCAAGTAAAACATAGGGAGACCAGAAATAAGGACGATTGCGACTATCATCTTTCAAGAATTCTAGTTGAGCGTGACGGAGAGCTTGAGCTTTGGTTAAATTAGGATTATTGATTAATTCTCGATAAAACTGACTTAAGAGAATTCCAGGAGATTCATCAGCCGAAACTTTCCAAAGGGTAGCAAGGGTACTTTTAGCCCCTGCATTAATAGCAACACCAGCTAATCCTAGAGTCGCTCGTTTGTCTCCCTGTGCTGTCTCACAAGCAGCTAAAACTAGTAATTCAATTGGTTCAGATTTAGTTGTTTCACTATTTTTCAGTAAACTACTCAATTGGTTAAGATCAATCAAGTTATCCCAAGCCAGAATAAAGGTTTGTTCTGGTTGAGAACTAAATTGACCATGAGTAGCAATGTGAACTACAGGGAAAGGAAGTGATTCAAGCTGATTTTGAAAACTGGAAACGGTAAATTCCTCGTTCAAAAGTATTTGGCTGGAAATTTCGGCGCTAACTTGATTAAATTGCTGATCTACATTTTTCAGAGGAGGATAGTTTTGGCGAGATTCTGTTAAACCAGCTAACATGGCGTTTAGTTGCTTTCTTTCTGATCTTCTTGGTTCTAATAATTCTAAACCTGAAGTTATCGCTACAGCGTAGTTCTCAATTAAATATTTATTACCATCATAAAGAGTAGCCATCGGAATATTTCTTAAAGCAGTATCGAGGAAAAAAACCAAAGTATCAACCTTAGCTGCTTCTAAATCTTCAGCAATAGGTTCAATAAGCCATTGATAAATTTGATTAGCATCAGCTTGAACTTGCTTTCTAGTGTGAGGTTTCGCTAAATTAACTTGCAGTCTTTGTAATACTGTTTCTACTATTTCTGTCGATACTTTTGTGTTGTGATATTTTAGTTCATCAGAATTGGGCAGTTTCAGAATGACATCAATTTGTCCATCCAGAAGAATGGGATAAATAATTGCTTCTGTAGCATTGAGGCGATTAGCAATGTTATCTAATGCTTGAGTAGTTTCTAAGTTACAGCGTAAAAAGTTTTCTAATTCTGCTAATTGAAGATTTTCGATAACTTGACGAGTTTGAGTTAGATTTCTAGCAATTGGTTGTTCCAGTAATAGTTGAGCAAGTTGCCGATAAACTGGTTCGATATTATCTCGAAAAGAAAATTGTACGTCAGAGTTGATGGTTAATAAGTCCCTTCGTACAGATTCGAGAGTTTGAACAGCAGATTGATAGTAATTAATAGACTCTAATGTATTTCCTTCAGCTTTAAATAAACGTCCTAATTGCCATTGCCATTGATAAGCTATATCTGGCATTTCGCTAGGTTGAGCTATATATAAAGCTTGCTGAGTTAATTGCTCTGCTTGCTGTCTCCATCGCTGGGCTTGATTTGATTGCTGTTGCTGCTGTGCTAGAAGAGCAAAGTATTCATATAATCCCCCTAGATTTCCCATAGCATAGGATTTGGCTCGCTTGTCTTGTAATACTTTAGCTTCTTGAATTGCTGTTTTGATTAAGTTAGTAATTTTTTCCCAAGAGCTATTTTCTAAAGAATTTTGTTGTTTGAGACAAGCTAAACTTTTGGCAAAATTGAGGTGAGCATAAACTTTGGTTCTACTATTGGCTAAATTAGATAATTGGATTTTCCTAGATAATTCCTCAGCTTCTGACCATTTGCGATTAGTAATTAACAGTTTTAAGAGATTGAGTTGTGCTTTTATTCCTTTAGTAGAGGATATTACTTTCTGAGACTCTAATACTTCTCGATATTTAGTTTCCGCTTTTTGATAGAAATTAGTGGGAGTTTCTGAAAGAGATAAGGATTCAGCAATGTCACAACGCCAAGGAAAATACTCATAACGAATTGGTAACTCTATCTCCCTTTCTAAGTTCCCCCAGGTTTGCCAAGTATCAGCTAAACTCAAATAACTGGTTGTTATATTTTTCAAAGACTTGGTACTTTGTGCTAGCTCTAAACTTTCTTGTAAAAATTTTTCCGAATTAGCTAAATCTCCAGTAGTACGAAAAACATTACCTAAACTAATTAAGCTTTTAAATTTTAAATTATCTGGTAAATAATCAAGATTTTTTTCAACTGTGCCAATGGCTTTTTTAGCTTCTTGATATAAACCTAAAGCTTGCAATGCTTGTACTTGATTAATCTGGGTGCTCACAACTCCTTGGGTATTATCTAATCTTTGATAAATTTTAGTAGCTAATTGCCAGCTAGCAAGAGCTTTATCTGGATTGTCTTGAAAATATTGCAGACGACCATAAATATTAATTACTTTAGCTATTATTTGTAATTTGTCTTCAGTTAAATCTATAATTTTTCCTTGATCTAAATAATCTAAATTATCGTTGAATTCTAAAAGAGATAAGCTTTTAGAGATGGCATTTTTAGCTTCTTTCCATTGACTTAGTTGTTGATAAGCTAGGGAAAGATTACTTCTCGTAATAGATTCTGATGAAGATTCTTCCAATTGAGTAAATATATCAGCAGCTTGTTCTAATTTAGCTATAGCTTCTTGGTATTTTTCTACTTGGTAATACTCTCTTCCCTGTCTTACTAAATTTCTCGCTTCTGTTAATTTAGATTGCTGTTGCGCTTGGTTAAAAGCAACAGAATTATTATTATTTCCTATTATATTAGGACTAAATCCTGGTATTATTCCTGTGGCAAGAAATAAACCGATTAAGAATAAAATAACTAGAGAACGAAAAATTTTCATGATTATTAAGTAACTATTTTAAAACAGATCCCATTGCAGGGAAAAATATATACCCTGTTCTTGTAAAGTTTTATCTCGTGAATCTATGTCCATTAAAGGAATTCCGTAATCTAAACGAAAATTAAAATTCTTTTCTTGCCAACGTAACCCAAGACCAAAAGATGCTAAATTCTGAGGATTAGGATTAGGAACATCGGAGTTATTCCAGCCTTTGCCATAGTCAACAAAAGGTACTATCTGTACAATTCCTGATTCAGAAAAACCTTTAATAATTGGTATGCGGAGTTCTGCTGAAGCTAGAAAACCATTGTCAGTTAGAATAGCATCTTGACGATAGCCTCGAACAGTATTTCCTCCCCCAATACTAAATTGTTCTGCCCCTAAAAGTACGTCATTAGCTATTTGTGCACTACCACGCAAAACTAATAAGGTTTCTGGTGCTAATAAATATACATATTGACTTTGTCCTCGCCAGGAAAAAAAGCGACTATCAGGTATTCTTTGAACTCCTGCAATTTGCTGGTTTGTAGTTGAATTAAAAGCATCTAAACCTAGACTAAATTCTGAACGCAAGGCAAAAACTGAACTAGCATTTTGTCTTGTCCATTCTTGAGTAAATCTCAGGGCAAAAATCTTAATATCACCATCTATTTCCGCACCAGGAGATAAGGGAAAAGGATCATTTCCTAAAGAAGATTTACTATCACGCCAAAAAGTAGTTACACCTACAGCTACTTCATCAAAGGTTCGAGTATCACGGTTTATATTTTGGATAATAGGTTGACGAATAGTGAAGTCATAAGAACGAGATTTTGATTCAATATCTAAGGTATCAAAAGGAGATTCTACTACTTTATTGTTTGTATCGTTGTAGGTAAATCTAAAAGTACCATTTCGAGGGTTAATAGGGATGGTGTAAGCAACATCAAATGTATCACTCCCATCAGTATTGTTATAACCTAAACTTAATTCTTCTCCCCATCCGAATAAACTGGATTTGGTGATTGTTGTTCCCCGTCGAAAACTTCCTACACTAGGAGAACGATTATTATCAGCAAAAATTTGTAGATTAAAAGTATCTGCTTCTAATACTGTTATTTCTAATATGCTTTGTTCGGGACTAGCACCAGCAGATAAAGTGGCAGAGATACTATCAATTAGAGGATTGAGTTGTAGTAATTGTAAGGCTTCTTGCAGATGATAAATATTTAAAGGTTTTGATGTAGCCAGATTTATACGAGAACGGATATATTTAGGGTTTAATTTTAGAGAATTTTTTGCCGGAAATACGTTTATTTCAGTTAATTCTCCTTCAATTACTTTGATTTCTACTACTCCTATTCCTTGTTGTTGAGTTGTTTCAGGAAGAGCAATGATTGCCCCTGAAGTACTATATCCTTGTTCTGCATAAAGAGTAGCAATATCAGAAGCAATTTGGAGCAATCTTGTTATAGAAAGGTTTTTGTTAGTTAAATCTATGGTAAATTTTTTTCTTAATTCTTCACTGCTAAAAGCAGTATTGCCAGTGAAGATAAATTCAGTAACAATAATTGTTTCTTCTATATTTAATAGTTCTTCTGGTGAGGTTGTTGGAGCAGGGAGTAATTCTTCTGGGGAAGGAGGAGAAGAAGGTGCTGTTTCTGGTAAAGAAGGTGGCGTTGGTGGAGGATTTATATCTTGTGGAAAAAGTTGAGGTGTATCAGGATTAGTTTCAACAGTTTGAGCCTTAAGGGAAGTAGCTAAGACAGCATTAATTACAATCGCGGGAATTATCTGTCTGAGATTCACCTTACTAAGCATTGGATTAATTGTCTAGTTTTCAAGCGACTTACTTTTTAACTTATTGGGGTTAGGTTAGGAAATTTATGTATTTATGTTTGTTTAAATTAATTAAGCTAAATTCAAGTAAAGAGACAACTTTCTTTTTGCTAAACTGAGTAATTCATCCTCTAGAATTCCCAGATATTTAACAAAACGTCTTTTATCGAAGGTTGCAGGATTGACTGTTATCAATTCGCTATCTTTACTCAATTGTTAGATAAATTGATATATTCTTCATACTATTACAAGCTATAATATGTGTGGTGATATTACCATAAATAAAATTAAAAATCTTTAAAATAAATATAAATTTAATTACTGACAGGGAAAAGTATTAAACATATTTATTTTGCTGATTT
>JASJDB010000403.1 GCA_030065315.1 Xenococcaceae cyanobacterium MO_167.B52
CGCTCTTGTTGAAATCTGGGAACAGATATTTTTATAGGTCTTCCACGATTTTTTTTTGATTTATAAGTACGTTTGGGAAATTGAGGTCGAATACCTCTTTTTCTCAAAATAGCTCTTTTTTCTTGAGAATCATATAATCTATCTTGTAATTCTTGACTCGATTAATTGTCTTTTCTCTGGTATTCCAATAATCTTTTTCAAATTCTGTAATTGCTTCTGCTACTGTAATTTTTCCTTTCTCAACTCCCCATGAGAAACGCTCATAAATCAGATCGCTCTCTAATTTTTGTGCTTTAGCTAATGCCAACTTTAATCCTGTAGCATTAGCAAATAACCCAGTAGATATGGTGTAGCGTTTAGGTTTGATTCCATCTCCAGGTTTAGGGGGTAGGGTAGCTCGCAAAGATAACTTATTACCCCGCTTAATTATGGTTACTCGATTTAACTTGGTATTTGCCCGATCTAAATTCACTGATCCAATATTGATCCAAAAAAGTACCTTAATAAAATTAATTCACTTAAATTAAACTAATTCACCTAAATTAAACTAATTCTATCAATTTACCAAAATACCATTAAACCAAGGGAATAAACGGAGAGAGGGGGATTCGAACCCCCGTCACCCTTGCGGGCGAAGTGGTTTTCGAGACCACCGCATTCAACCACTCTGCCATCTCTCCAATAAAACAGACGCTTCGTTATTCTACTCAAATTTTCGCCAAATTGATCGACAAATTTGCTAAACATACTATTTTTGTGGAGCTTGCGATGATAAATAAGTTTATTTACTCAGTCAGTTTGCTTCATATTCCCGACTTTGAAAATGAGTATTAAAACCAACTTTGGGATTCCAAGTTACTGCACCTTCTTCTTCTATGATGTAAGTCATATCTAAATTTGGACGTGCTATTGTTGAATTCTGATCCTGAAATCTTGAACTAA
Organism: Xenococcaceae cyanobacterium MO_167.B52; assembly: GCA_030065315.1. Classification (GTDB taxonomy): domain Bacteria; phylum Cyanobacteriota; class Cyanobacteriia; order Cyanobacteriales; family Xenococcaceae; genus JASJCP01. Next base: position 943 of record JASJDB010000403.1, read on the forward strand.
GCGCGATCTCCACATCTGGCTTCAATTCATTCAGCCATTTTAATTCAGATTGATTACCAGACCAAACCACAACCAAAGATCCTGTATCTAAATTATTATCCTCAATATAATTTTCGATAGAGACTAAATTGTTTTTATTCAAATTATCAGCAATGAGCCAATTATATTTATTGGTTTTTAGAACTAGGATCTTCCCTTGCTCTCCTACTTCCATTTCTGATTGACTAGATGGGATTTCCCTAATTTCAGTCAAATCAGTTTTAATTACTTTATTCTTTAATAAAACTCTTTTATTATTTTCGTTGATTAAATCTTGGACAGTAATTTTTTCTTGTAAATAAGACCAGCTGTCACTCGAATTATGCTTTTTACCAAGAGCAATTCCATAGTCAATTTTATTAATTCCTTGAGAAGTTAAAAAGGGAATGATTTTATATTTTACAGTATTGGAATTTTTTCCACTATTAATTAAAATTGTTTGACCTTGATCTTGAATTACAATAATAGGAGCCTTATTAGCAGCTAAAACAGTTATTTGAAACAAATTATAATTACTATATATCACAGGAACTATAATTACTGTAATGATTAAAAACAGTAATATATTTCGTCTCTTTCTCCATCTTGAATTCAACCAAATTAAACAGATTGAACCATAAATTATAATTATTACTAAAAAAGAAACTCTTCCTATAGAAATATTACTACCAGGTAAATTAGAAAAAAATTGAGTTACTTTAATCAAATATAAACAAGGATAATATAAAAGTGAAGCACAAAAACTGCCAACTGAAGGAGATATTAAACTGATAAAGGAGCTAACCATTCCTCCTAAACTAACAAAAGTCACCAAAGGCATACTCACAATATTTACAAGAATACTATAACTAGCAATAGTATTAAAGGTAAAAATAATTAGTGGTAAAGTCCAAATGGAAGCAGCAATAGGAACAGAAATTGTAGTAGCCAATAAAGGTGGCATCCAATCTAATTTTTCTTCTAGTGCAGGCACAGAAACAATTAACCCCAAAGTTGCCAAAAAACTAAGCTGTAAGCCTAGATTCCAAATCCATAAAGGGTTAACTAGTAAAATAATTATTAGTGACAAAAATAAAGAACCTAGAGGTTTAACTTTTCCTCCAATACAGAGAGCGATTAAAACTCCACTCCCCATCAATACTGCTCGAATAACTGATGGAGAAAACCCTGTTAAAAAGCTATATAAAAGTAAACAACTTAATCCAATCCATAACTTTATTTTAGGTTGTAAAGAGCTAGTCAGTCTTAAAACCATTCCCAATAATAAAGAAACATGAAATCCTGAAGCAGCTAGAATATGAGCCAAACCCGTTGTAATAAATAAATCCCTAATATCCTGTGGTAAATCTACTGCTCTGCGACCTAAAACTATTGAACTTACTAACTGTCCTATAGGACTACCCAAACCTCTAACTTGAGCGCGAATAATTCTTTTTCTAATTTGCCACCAACCCCACTTTGGGTTTCGGTTAGAGGAGTTTGGAATAATCTTTAATCCCTTAAACCCAGCAAAACATCCATAACTCTGTAAATATTTTTTAAAATTAAATTGACCTGGATTTTGAGGACTTTTAGGCTTGTAAATAAAACCTTGAATTTCTAAAGATTGTTTGGGATAAATATTTTTTCCTTCTAGTAAAGGTAATGTAACATATAATTTGCCAGATACTTGTTTTGCTGAATCAGTAATTTTGCTACTTTTAATTTTTGCAAATTGGTTTGTTTTAAACCAAAACTTCATATTTCCATTAGCAGTAATTCTAGGTTCATTGATAACTGTTCCCTGAACTAAAACTAATCCTTGATTTACTGAATCGGCGAATTGATAACTGATATCATTGGCTTGAGGTTTAGGTGTCCGTAGTTGAAAATAAATTGGAGCAAAAATAAAAACTCCTATCATCAATAGATATAATGATTTTTTAAATTTAAAATATTTCAATCGAGCTGAAGTTAGATAAAGAAGAGTACTAATTAAGCAAAGGCAAAAAATAAATATAGTTTTATTTATATTAGATACCTCTAAATAATCAAAATAAAACAATCCAGTTGTTACTAATCCCAGTACATAAGTCCAACCAAGAATAATCCAGCTATCTCGATTCATTATCTTGCTACATTCTTTTATCAAGCTGTCCGCAAGATAGCACAAGAAAAAAGCAACCACATCCTCATAAACATGGTTGCTTTTACCTTAAAAAATACTTATCAAATTAAATAGACAAGCCTAATTTCAATCCTAAAATTGCATGAAACACTAATAAAGCCAAAGCTGCACTACCTAAATAAGCATGAACTGTGCGTAAAACAGCTTTATTACCAATAAAGCCCGTACCAGAAATCAGAGCATTAATTGTCAATAAAATTAATACTGTTGAACCAGTCCAAAAATGAGGGCTTTCCACTATTGATTCATTTTGCATAATCAAAGATAAAATCCCCCCAGTGTAACCAGAAGCTAAAAATATATACATCAAAGGTGCAATTTTACGATGATCCGCCTTATTCTCTATTGCTGCATTTTCATCTGTTGCCATTAACATTCGACTACGCCATCCAGTCACCCCAACAAAGCTACCCATTACAAAAACTACAACTGCCATCAAAAAAGGATGACCCCAGTGAACAATGAATTCAGGAATGCCCAGACTATTAAACCAATCGGCGATCGGTTGTAAAATTTCTCTCATATTTATCCTAATTACTCTCTCAAGTTAATCAAACTTAATAATCTTAACCAGAGAAAGAAAATTTAGTTACATTTATTCCTCAAATCAATTTTGACAAAGCATTACCCCAATGATTAATTTTCACTTGACTTGCAAGGGAAACCCTAAACTTTCTCGTTGCTGTAAGTATAGATGGGCTACTTTTCTTGCCAAGTCACGAATTCTGCCAATGTAACGAGTTCTTTCTGCAACGGCAATTACACCTCTAGCATCTAGAAGATTAAAACTATGAGAACACTTTAATACATAATCTAGGCTGGGCATAACCAATCCTCTTTCAATCAACTGAGTTGCCTCTTTTTCATAGGAATTAAACAAATTCAATAACAGGTCTGGATCAGAAGCTTCAAAATTATAAGTGCATTGCTCAATTTCTCCCTGTAGAAAAATATCTCCATAACTAATTTGTTTATTCCACTTGATCTCATTGATACTCTCTACACTTTGTAGATACATTGCTAATCTTTCTAATCCATAAGTTATTTCGATACACACAGGACGACAATCAATCCCACCACACTGTTGAAAATAAGTAAATTGAGTAATTTCCATCCCATCTAACCACACTTCCCAACCGACACCCCAAGCACCTAAAGTAGGAGATTCCCAATTATCCTCTACAAATCTGATATCGTGGTCTTCCGGTTTGATTCCCAAAGTTTTCAAGGATTCCAAATAAATCTCCTGAATATTATTTGGTGAAGGTTTAATCAAAACCTGATACTGAAAATAATGCTGCACTCGATTTGGATTTTCTCCGTAACGTCCATCGGTAGGACGACGACAAGGCTCTACATAAGCGACAGACCAAGGTTCAGAACCAATAGCACGTAAAAAGCTATGGTGACTCATTGTTCCTGCGCCTTTTTCCGTATCGTAGGGTTGAGCAATTAAACATCCGTGACTACTCCAAAACAGATTCAAAGTACTAATGATTTCTTGAAAAGTTAAAGAACTCATTGGTCAAAATCTCCTAAATCGACTTGGTGAAAATAAGAAAAATATGCCTAAACACCATATCACAAGGCTATTTGAGAAAGTTATTTCACTGAAAAATCAAATCCTAGAAAATTTTTTCAAAAAAGGGGGTTGACTTATTTAGAGAAAGGACATATATTGGTAGATGCGCGGTTGAGGCAACCAAGCCCAGCCAAACGCCCAGAACCTAGACAAATCAATAGTTTGAACACATCAATAACCTAGATGTACCTGGTCTAAAAATAATCACAAAACAGACAAAATCCACAGTCAATGAGGATAACTAAACCACTTTTGATGAAGCTTAAGTAAAGATTAGTTAATCTGAGTCAAAAGTTACAATGGAGAGTTTGATCCTGGCTCAGGATGAACGCTGGCGGTATGCTTAACACATGCAAGTCG
>JASJDB010000404.1 GCA_030065315.1 Xenococcaceae cyanobacterium MO_167.B52
TCAAGACTGCTTCGAGTTCTGATTCTATGATAGGACGAAGCCGTTGCAATTCATCTAGACTCAACTGACCAGCATGGTATTTCTGGTGGGCAGTGCGGGCTCTATGTAAAATCGGACTTACCCGTTTCCTAAACTCCCGATTGTCAGCAAAGCGACTGGTAGAGAGAGCTTTCAAGTCTCGCTCCAAATGGGTTAAGCATTTTTGTTTCGCCTTCGCCTTTTGAGGACTGTAAGCACGCTTTGCAATCACTGCTGAGAATGCCGTCAAAGTCTTCTCCCAACAAACTTTTCAGTTCCGCACTACTCCGTGTGGGAGCTAAGAGCAAAGCACAAACCTGCTCACTAGTTGCTACCCATAACCAATACTTAATGCCATCTATGCAATAAGTCGTTTCATCTACACAGCGCACTCCAGGCTGCTTGACATAGTTCAACCACTGCTGGTAACAAGGCTCGATACTTTCCTGAAACCAACGCTGCATTTTAGCGCTCACTACCTTGAGAGATCGGAACTCCAAAGACATATTCCACCACATACTCTTGTTTGCGCCAAGTTAGGTTGCCCCCATAACCCAACCAGCCGACAATACTACACAGTCTCCCTCCATAGCTGAATCCTTCTTTCACGCCCAAGGGCAAAGAGCTATAACCAGACCATCCACAATTAGGACATTGGTATAAGGGTCGGCGATATTCTCGGATTTCTACTGGTTGCTCTAGTACCTCAGCTACTTGCTGCACTTTTTGAGGTGCTTGTTCTACTTTCTCTAACTCGGCTTCACATACTGGACAATTTTCTAGCTCCAGGGACACTATCTGGTCTGGAGTCCCAAATCCGTTTCGGGTTGTTCCTGGATGATTATACTTTGGTCCCCGCTTTTTGCCTTTCTTCCGTTTACTTTTATCACTTGGCTTTTTGAGTTGGTCTGATGAGGGAGGAACTGAACTATTTTTACTGCTACGATTCTTGAGTTTATCTCGCTCTTCCCGCAATTCTTTGAGCTGCTTCTGCTGCGCTTTGATTCTCTGTTGTTGCTTGTTGATGATTTGCTGCTGTTTGATTAACCACTCACTCAACTGTTCTACTGTCAGAGCCATTTGATACATGGCACTGATGGCTACTTCTGGAGTTAGAGGAGCAGTTAACTTCATGGCTCTTACTATACCATCTTGTTGACTAATCCTCTGTCTTCAGCCTGACTGTCTTAAGGATTTCTCCTAGTTTTCCAGGAGTCAACCCTCACACTTCACCCCATTCTCAATTAAACTCTTTTGTTGCGGTGAGCAGTAACCTTAAAAGATTTGAATAAAATCTAGACAATTAATTAACGATTAAATCTTGAAATGATTTTATCGATTTTCCATGATTACTAGATCCAGAGCCTTATTTGAGCAATCAAGCAATTCTTGATATCTGCCTGCTTAATATGATTCTGATCTCTCCACTGTGCCAGGAGAAGGGAGAAAATATTTAAGCCTCAGTAAAAATACTTTGATAAAAATACGGATACAAGCCTACATAATAAGAGATTCCCACCAAGCGTTCTTATTTAATCAGAGCCTAAATCCCTTGTTATATTGGGCGGAATGTTTTTTGAGTAAGAAAAATCTCTTAAAAAGCACAATTCTGGGGTAAAGGTTCCACAGAAGCAAGTTGAGTAGCGAAATCTTTGGCTAATGCAATCACACTAAATCCAGATTCTACCGTTCCTTTTTGAGCCATAGTACTATAACCACCATCAAAATTCATGTGTACTCTGACAATTACTTCTTGTTGGGGTTGAATTTTTACCGCTCCTCCAGTTCGCCTAAAGGATTGTTCTTTGACATGAGAATGTAATAAAACTCGACGATATAACAATTCTCTTTCTGGAGTTGTCACTTCCCACCAATTAGCATAGCGGTCACATCCAGTATCGGGACTACTAATAGTAACAGTAAACAGAGACGAAATACAGTTATTTTTATTAACCATCAAACCCATCCTTTTACCTCATTATCAGTCAAAGGCTTTTCTAACTTAGAATACTCACTTTGAGCAGCTTGTAAAATATGTTTCATTTTCACAGAATCTTGTTCACTAGCAGCTAAAAAAGCAGCATTAATGGCAATATTACGAATATTTCCCCCAGCAACATTTAACTTAGCTAATTTCTCACAACTTAAATCTTGAGTGGGAGTAGAAGCAGGAAAAATGCGTTGCCAAATTGCCGATCGCTGATTAAAATCGGGGAAAGGAAACTGTACAATAAACCGAATCCGACGTAAAAAAGCACGGTCTAAATCATCCTTTAAATTTGTCGTTAAAATTGCCAATCCTTGATAAGATTCTATACGTTGCAATAGATAACTTACTTCCATATTAGCATAGCGATCATGACTATCTTTCACCTCTGAACGCTTACCAAATAAAGCATCAGCTTCATCGAATAATAATATAGCACCACATCCTTCTGCTGCATCAAATATTTTTTTGAGATTCTTTTCAGTTTCGCCAATATATTTACTAACAACAGAACTTAAATCAATGCGATAAACATCTAACTGTAATTCATTACCTAATACTTCAGCTGCTAAAGTTTTCCCTGTCCCACTAGCACCAGCAAATAAGGCACTAATTCCCAAACCTCTAGCATTTTTTTGAGCAAATCCCCAATGATGATATACTTGCTCTTTGTGGCGAACATGAGTAGCTAATTCTCGTAATATATTTAATTCCGATTCTGGTAAAATTAAATCTGCCCAACTGACACCAGATTCAATTCTCTGAGCTAATTGTTCTAAATGAGGACGAGCTTGAGTACGACACATTTGCCATAACTGCTCCTTAATACTGTTAGAATTATCTCCATTATTTTCTACACTTTTTACCTGAAGACAGACACTTTCAATAGCAGGAGAATTGAGATTAAAATAAGAAACTAAAGTGTCAATCTGCCCGTTAGAGTCAGGAATAATTTTGCTTAAAGATTCTGACCATAATAGTCTTTGTTCTTGAGTTGTGGGTTTTTTTACTTCTACAGCAATTAAAGATTTATGCCTTTCCCGACGGCGTTCTTGACTAGAAATGATTAACGGGCATTGTAAATTATCTAATAATAAAGCTACTAAAATATCTTTACTTCGGTCGCTATTTTCCCAATAATCACAGTCCAGAAAAAAAGCACTTTGATTTAAAATCCATTCTCTTTCTAATAGACATTTTAATAAATACAATTGACTAGTATCAGTCGGTAATATTTCTGCGGAAATTGTATAAAGGTTTAGTTGTAATTCTTTGATTATAGTAGTCGCGATCGCTCTTTTACTAGAAATATCTTTACCATAGAGATAAATAATGGGAACTTCTACTGGTTGTAACCAAAGTTTTACTAATTTATCTACAATTTTTCGATGGGATGGAACTAAACTAGGTGTATCAGTTACTAACTCTAATAGTCCTGTTAATCTTTGATCTAAATGTCTATGTCCGAGTAAATAATGCAAAATTTGCTCATCAATTACTAACTCTTTGGTAGTTAAAATATTACTATTATCTTTTAGTTCAATTAATCGCCAATGACGTAAAGCAGATTCTGGCATTATTGCGTCCCAATGAACATAATCTAAACTTGATAAAGCCAAGCTAAAAGTGGGATAATTAGTAATATCACTCCCTTGTGCTTGTCCACAAAGTAACCCCCAACCTCGGTCTAGTTCCATCCCTGCACAAAGTAATAAAATATCCTTTTCAAAGGGTGTTAAACTAAAGCGATCGCAAATTTCTTCAAGAGCAAAAGATGGAATAAGCTCTAATAATGCTGCTTCTTCCAAATCGAAGTTTTCACCCCCAGGAGTTGGCTCTTCTGTACTACCTATTTTTTCATAAAGTCGAGTTTGAATTCTAGCTAATTCTTGACTCAAGTAATTGTGATTCAATTGGTGCCAATATGGTGCGATCGTTTCTAAATTCATTATCTTAATTTTTATGAAAAAGAATAAATTATTTTTAACTTCATTTCCATTACTATTAAGTTTGAGGTGACAACTTAATGAGTTAAGCTATTAATATCCGATCTTCCATCAAAAATCAAACTAATCATACAATTGACTGGAGGTAATAATAGTTATGAGTTTCGATTATAAAGCAGAAAAACCTTTAGTGAATTCCAGCTTAATATTTACATCCTCCAACTTACAACCAAAATCTAGGACAAAAGACAATTCTTCAAATAGTAAAATATCTACTCCCAACCTTCAAACTAGAGCCAAATTGACGAAATATGGGCATACTTTAAGTAATATTGCCCCATCCTATCAGCAGGCTAAAATACAAACCAAACTCACTATTGGTAAACCTGGAGATAAGTATGAACAAGAAGCTGATAAAGTTTCTGATCAAGTAATAAATATGTCTCAACCAGTACAGCGTCAGCAACAAGGGGAAGAAAAAATGCAAATGAAACCCGAAATCCAACGCCAAGAAATGGAAGAAAAAGAAGAAGAAGGAAATTCCGTCGCTACAAAACCTCTAGCTAATGCTGTTAGTCCCCTTGTACAGCGTCAAGACAAGACAGAAGAGGAAGTAAATATAAAACCCGAAATTCAGCGTGAACAAATGCCAGAAGAAAAGGAAGAAGAAGCAGAAGAAGGAGGATTACAAGCAAAATCGGAAAATTTAACAGCAAGTAGCGAAGGTTTAGAACAACAATTAGGTAATAGTAAAGGTAGCGGAAGTCCCCTATCCGATGAAGCACGCTCTTTTATGGAACCCCGCTTCGGGACAGACTTTAGTGATGTGAAAGTCCATACGGACAGCAGTGCTGTACAAATGAATCAAGATATTCAAGCTCAAGCCTTTACTCATGGACAAGATATCTATTTTAATTCTGGTAAATACAGTCCTGATACCAATGAAGGTAAATCACTGTTGGCACATGAATTAACCCATGTAGTTCAGCAAAGGGGAGGGGAATGAGGAATGATTAGGGGGTAAGGCTTACCTCACAAGGGTAGGTTTTTTACAAAGTGGTGAGTAAAGACTTCAGAAAAAGTGTATGAATAAACTTAGAACTAAAAGTGAGTTTAGACAGATGAAGTTAAAT
>JASJDB010000405.1 GCA_030065315.1 Xenococcaceae cyanobacterium MO_167.B52
TACTCCTTGTCCTAAAGGATTCCTAAAGGATACACCTTCGGATAACCAGGAGCATCCTCCCAACGTCATAAATCCCTGAGGGCTTCCCAGGTGACACGGACTTGTAAAAGCGGTGAGCGTTCTTAAAAAAGTTGCTTATGGAAGCAACCTCTAAGACCGCACTTTCACTCTGCTCTGACCGTTGGTCAATTACCATTTGATTTTTAAATACACAGGAGGTTTCTGTGGCACGAACCATCCCACTAGAAAGGGTGCGAAACATTGGTATCGCTGCCCATATAGACGCGGGTAAGACAACAACAACTGAAAGAATCCTCTACTACACTGGCATTGCCCATAAAATGGGCGAGGTTCATGAGGGAGCAGCCATCACAGATTGGATGGAGCAAGAAAAAGAAAGAGGGATTACAATTACTGCTGCTGCTATCAGCACTAGTTGGCAAGATAACAAAATTAATATCATTGACACTCCAGGTCACGTTGACTTCACCATTGAAGTAGAACGTTCAATGCGGGTGCTTGATGGTGTAATTGCGGTGTTTTGTTCAGTTGGCGGTGTTCAACCCCAGTCTGAAACTGTTTGGCGACAGGCAGACCGTTATGGAGTTCCCCGTATTGCCTTTGTCAATAAAATGGACAGGACAGGAGCCAACTTTTTCAAAGTCTATCAGGAAATCAAAGACCGTCTCAGAGCCAATGCAGTTCCGATTCAAATTCCTATCGGCAGCGAAAGCGAATTTGAAGGAATTGTAGATTTGGTCAAAATGCGAGCCAAAATTTATCGAGACGACTTGGGAGAAGAAATTGAAGACACAGAAATCCCTCAAGAACTTAAGGATCTAGCAGCCGAGTATCGTGCCAAGTTAATCGAAGCCGTAGCGGAAACTGACGAAGAACTCCTAGAAAAATTCATGATGGAAGAGCAGTTTACCGAAGCGGAAGTTAAAGCAGCCTTACGCAAAGGTACAATCGAAGGCTCAATCATGCCCATGCTTTGTGGTTCCGCATTCAAAAATAAAGGAGTGCAGCTACTTCTTGATGCCGTAGTAGATTACTTACCCGCTCCCACAGAAGTACCAGCTATTAAAGGGCTTCTACCCAATGGCAAGGAAGCAGAAAGAAAATCTGATGATTCGGAACCATTTTCAGCCTTGGCTTTTAAAATTGCTACGGATAAATTTGGTCGTTTAACTTTTATCAGAGTTTATTCTGGTGTGCTATCTAAAGGTAGTTACATTTATAACGCTACCAAAGATAAGAAAGAACGAATTTCCCGTTTAGTAGTCTTGAAATCTAACGAACGGATCGAAGTAGATGAACTCAGAGCTGGAGATTTGGGAGCTGTTGTGGGCTTGAAGTTTGCTACCACAGGGGATACCCTCTGTGATGCCAAACATCCAATTATTCTGGAATCTTTGTTTGTCCCCGAACCTGTGATTTCAGTAGCAGTAGAGCCTGAAACTAAAAGTGATGTGGAGAAACTCTCCAAAGCACTACAAGCTCTATCTGATGAAGACCCGACTTTTCGCGTCAGTATTAATCCTGAAACCAACCAAACTGTAATTGCTGGTATGGGAGAACTCCACCTAGAAATTCTCGTGGATAGAATGCTAAGGGAGTTTAACGTCGAAGCAACTGTGGGCAAACCTCAAGTCGCTTATCGTGAAACCATTCGCAAACCTAGTGATGCGGAAGGTAAATGGATTAAACAAAGCGGTGGTAAGGGTCAATATGGTCATGCTGTAATTAAGCTGGAGCCTGGAGAGCCTGGTAGTGGGTTTGAATTCGTTTCTAAAATAGTTGGGGGTGTGATTCCTAGGGAATATATCCCTGCTGTGGAACAAGGTGTAAAAGAAGCTTGTGAATCTGGAGTTATCGCAGGATATCCTTTGATTGACGTGAAGGTAACTCTAATAGACGGCTCTTATCATGACGTGGATTCCAATGAAATGGCATTTAAACTTGCTGGTAAAATGGCAATCAGGGCTGCGGTTCAAAAAGCATCTCCTGTATTATTAGAACCAACGATGAAGGTCGAGGTAGAAGTCCCCGAAGAGTTTTTGGGAGACGTGATGGGGGATCTCAACTCTCGTCGCGGTAACATCGAAGGGATGAACTCTGATGATGGTTTATCCAAAGTAGCTGCTAAAGTTCCTTTGGCAGAAATGTTTGGTTACGCCACAGATATTCGCTCCAAAACCCAAGGACGCGGTATATTTTCTATGGAGTTTAGTGCATATAATGAAGTACCCAGCAATGTAGCTGAGGGAATCATTAATAAAAATCTAGGGAACCCATAATTACAAATAAGGAATAAATATTCATGGCACGCGCAAAGTTTGAACGTACTAAAGATCACGCTAACATCGGCACCATCGGTCACGTTGACCATGGTAAAACTACTCTAACAGCAGCAATTACAATGACTTTGGCTTCTCAAGGCAAAGCCAAAGCTAGAAAATATGATGAAATTGATGCTGCTCCTGAAGAGAAAGCACGGGGTATTACTATCAACACAGCTCACGTAGAGTACGAAACTGATGGTCGTCACTATGCTCACGTGGACTGTCCTGGTCACGCTGACTACGTAAAAAACATGATTACTGGTGCAGCACAAATGGACGGCGGAATTCTGGTTGTTTCTGCTGCTGATGGACCTATGCCTCAAACTCGCGAGCATATCCTCCTTGCTAAACAAGTAGGTGTTCCTAGCTTGGTTGTGTTCATGAACAAACAGGATCAAGTGGATGATGAAGAGTTACTAGAACTTGTAGAATTGGAAATTCGCGAACTATTGAGTGAATATGACTTCCCTGGTGATGATATTCCTATCGTTTCTGGTTCTGCTTTATTAGCTTTAGAAGCTGTAACAGAAAATCCTGAAATTAAGCCTGGCGAAAATGAGTGGGTTGATAAGATTCTGGAGTTAATGGGAAATGTTGACTCCTATATTCCTACTCCTGAAAGAGAAGTTGATAAACCTTTCTTGATGGCTGTAGAAGACGTATTCTCTATTACTGGTCGTGGTACCGTTGCTACTGGTCGTATTGAGCGTGGTTTGGTTAAAGTTGGTGAAACTGTAGAAATCGTTGGTATTAAGGATACTGCAACTACTACCGTAACTGGAGTAGAAATGTTCCAGAAAACTCTAGACCAGGGCATGGCTGGGGACAACGTTGGTCTGCTACTTCGTGGTGTAGATAAAGAAGCTATCCAACGAGGTATGGTTCTGGCAAAACCAGGTTCTATTACTCCTCATACTGAGTTTGAGGGAGAGGTTTACGTTTTAACCAAAGAAGAAGGTGGTCGTCACACTCCTTTCTTCAAAAACTATCGTCCTCAGTTCTATGTACGTACTACTGATGTAACTGGCACTATCACTGACTATACTGCTGATGATGGTAGCGCGGTAGAAATGGTAATGCCTGGAGATCGCATTAAAATGACTGTACAACTCATTAACCCCATCGCGATTGAAGAAGGAATGCGTTTTGCAATTCGCGAAGGTGGTCGTACTATCGGTGCTGGTGTAGTCTCTAAGATTATGAAGTAGCCCGTAGGATGAACTAATAGAGAGTAGATCAACAGCAAGCTCCTAGTTTGACTGATTCGATCTACTCCTTAATTTTGTCTAAATATATCTTTGAACCTTGAAAACTAAAAATTATGGCAACTATTCAACAACAGAAAATTCGTATTCGTTTGAAAGCTTTTGACCGTCGCATCCTCGATACATCTTGTGAAAAGATTGTGGATACAGCCAATAGGACTAACGCTACGGCTATTGGACCCATTCCCCTACCAACTAAAAGAAAAATTTATTGCGTCCTGCGATCTCCTCACGTAGATAAGGACTCACGAGAACATTTTGAAACCCGTACCCATCGTAGAATTATTGATATTTATCAGCCCAGTTCTAAGACTATCGATGCTTTGATGAAGTTAGATTTACCTGCTGGTGTAGATATTGAAGTGAAATTATAAAATTTAGTTGTTATTACAATTCAAAACACAAAGTTATTAGCTCTTGGCTGATAGCTTTTTTGCTAAAAATTAATTGTCGGCTAACCAATATAAAAAAATATGGATAATTACATAATTATCCATTACCTATAAATATATTTAGATTACCTATATTACCAACCAGTAACGCTATAGTTATCAGTTGTTAATTCTTCGGTGGAAGATTCTGGACTATTTTCTACTACACGAGCTTCTGCACAAAAGGTAGCAGTGTTAAAACCACCAAATCTTTGAACAGTGCTACTACGAAGTCTGAGATTAGGATTGACGAACCAAAAACGCTCGATAGTACTCATGGTCTCATATTCAGTAATTAAGACTAATCCGTCCTCTGCATCCATTTCATATAATCCAGCCACAGGAACTATCTCCGCATAACCCCTTTCTCTTAATAATTTGCCTTTCCTCTTATCATCTCCATCAGGGATTAGAGCAAATACAGTTGTACCTTTGTGATCTTCGTTATCTTTATCCCATGCCATAGAGCCGTCCCAACTCACAAATGCGCCTCCAATCGCCAGACTGGGATCAGTATCGTGCATTTGGCAAATTTCCACAATTCTAGGGTCTTCAGGATTAATATACTCTACATTAATATCTGAACCCCCACTTTCCGCTCTTCTAAATGGTAGATGATGGGTGGTTCTTTGCGAGCGCCATTGCCCTGCGCTGAGTTGAAAAAACTCCATAGCATCTTTGATTTTATCCATATTTTTAATCAGTTTTATTGGTTATTGTTATCTATTAACAGGGCGATTAGAGACCTTTTTTCGCCTTAAATCTACTGATTATTGTGCCAGATTTACTACCTTGTTTCCCAATTTGAATTTTTGTCTTACAGTTGACCTTTAACAATTTTTATAATTTTTTCCGCATCAAATTACACCAAATGTGTATATGATTCAAAATATTAATCATTAATTTTTGTTACATAGATTATTTATAGCTTGACAATATAGACATCTTGTTATTTTGATGCTAGATTTATTGAAAATAATACAGTAAAAGCTCAAGCCAAAAGCTCAAGCTTTGCTTCAATCACACACTCAAGGAGTGAACTTATGGATATACCTGCCCAATTAACTTTAGAACAACAATTCAAATTACAAGTTCTCAAAGAACAAGTAGAAGGATTAACTAAAGAACAAGCGCAAGACTATCTATTAGAGGTGTTTCGCCAAATGATGGTAAAAGACAATCTAGTTAAGCATCTGCTGAGAAATAACGCCTAAATAGTTAATAGGGTGAAGGTTAAGGTGTAAGAAAGAGAGTACAAATAAAAAAAGCCTAGTCTGATGACTAAGCGATATCTAAACTTGGGAATAACCGTGAGAAGCTCGATGTCAGCGAGCATCTTTTATCACGGTGTTGACGCTAAATCAAACTCTCTTCATTCTAACTTCACTCTTCACTAAATTCATAGGTAGCAAAACTCCAATTGTCAAAATTGTTATCTATTAACTAATTTGCCAAATTAATTACATAGTTAAGACAAGCTGTAAGGTTAGTGGGTAAATTGCTGACTGACTTTTTCCCCAGCAAGTAATTTGTATAATAGATTCCACTATTCGATACATTGGAATTTATGACTTTAAAGTTAGTTTTAATTTCTCTTCTAGCTATTTATACAGCCTGGAATCTGGGAGCTAATGACGTAGCCAACTCGATGGGTACTTCTGTTGGTTCAAAGGCTTTAAGTTTAACTCAGGCTATTATCATTGCCGGAATTTTAGAATTTACAGGGGCAATTATCTTTGGAGGAGAGGTTTCGACGACTTTAGCTACAAAAGTTGCCAACCCTACCTTTTTTATTGATACACCGCAGGTTCTTGTTAGAGGAATGATTGCTGTCTTGATTGCTTGTGGTTTATGGTTGCAAATTGCTACTAGCTTTGGTTTACC
>JASJDB010000406.1 GCA_030065315.1 Xenococcaceae cyanobacterium MO_167.B52
AAGAAAGCTCGAAAACAGGAACAAGAAGCAGCCAAGGCATCATCGGCAACTGAAACCAAAGTTAAAGCCCAGGCTGTTTTAGGCAAAGTACAGAAACAGGAAACAGCAGCATCAACGACTAGCAAGAAAAAAACAAACCAAAAGATATCAGAGAAAACACCTCCAATTGAACCAGTCTTAGAAGAAATTCCTCAACCTCAAGTCGAAAACGAGGCTAAAAGTTTACCTAAATTAGAAGCTCCACCTAAATTAGAAAAACCTTTGTCTGAAGCCGAACTTATTACCACCCCATCTAATTTAATAATTGAAGCAGGAAGAATTATAGAAGTGGGCAAGAAAGACGACAGATTTAAAGCCAAAGTTTACCGACACAAAGGTAAAACTTTAAAAATTACCGCACACTCAGGAGAAGTAAAAATGAAAGTGGGTCAACTTTGGTCAATGAAACTATCATTAAAAGAAGATCATTTATATGTTGAAGAAGCTGAATATCTTAAAGGTTAATTCAGTTGGGTCTTTAAAAACCATTCTTACGAATTGTCCGAGTGGGTTTTTTAAGAGATTGGTATATATTGTGGACTTTATGCTTATCGCCTCCCACAGCTTTTTGCGTTACAATTTGTAACAAAAATCCCCCTTGACTAATATGATAGAAACCGCTTTGATTACTGGTGCATCTTCGGGAATCGGAGAAACTTTTGCTAGAGAATTAGCTTCTCAAAAGAAGAATTTAGTATTAGTAGCGCGCTCGAAAGATAAACTGGAACAACTAGCTACAAAATTAGAGCAAAAAGAGGGAATTAAAACTACAGTAATCCCTCAAGATTTGACTTTACCTGGTGCTGGGCAGTCATTATTTGATCAGATCAAAGCTCAAGGATTGACTATTGATTTATTGATTAACAATGCTGGTTTCGGCGACTATGGCAACTTTAGCGATCGCCCTTTAGACAAGCAAATAACCATGATTCAACTCAACATTACTGTGTTAACAGAGTTGACAGGATTGTTTCTACCAGAAATGAAACAAAGAGCAAACGGAGGCATTATTAACGTTTCTTCCATTGCTGGGTTTCAACCCCTACCTTATATGTCTGTCTATGCTGCTACTAAAGCTTTTGTGCTTAACTTTACCGAGGCACTGTGGGCAGAAAATAAAGATTGTGGGGTCAACATCTTAGCTCTTTGCCCTGGTCCTACGGAATCAGAATTTTTTAAACGAGCCGAATTTCCCGACTCTTTTGCAGGAGGAGATAAAAATAGCCTAGTCTCTTCCGAAGAAGTTGTCACAGAAGCACTTAAGGCTTTAAATAAAAATCAATCTACAGTAGTTACTGGCGGGATTGGCAATCAACTTCTTGTTAATGTACCCAGGTTTGTACCACGAGACTTCTTAGTTAGTGCGGTAGAAAAACAATTTAAAGAGGGCGTAGCCCAAAAATCCTAGGCATTAGGGTAAAGGGATTAATGCTTTGTCTTACCAATCTTGAATTCGTCCTAATTTAATTGCATAGTACAATACCTAAATACTATTTAAGGTAATTTCTGAGAATTTGGCTTGCCCTGCTCCAAAAAAATGTTAGTATAGGGTCCGAGAATTAACAGATTAACGATTAAGGTTTCATTCAGTATTGTTAGGTCTTTTCCGTAAAGTATTGAGCTATTTCTTGAACAATAATCCAAATCTCTCTAAACACAACACTCATTGAGAGGAAAATAATTTTATGTCAATTTATGTTGGTAACTTATCTTACGAAGTCGATCAAAACGACTTAAATGAAGTTTTTGGTGAATATGGAAAAGTTAAAAGAGTTCATATTCCTACAGACAGGGAAACAGGTCGCGTCAGAGGATTCGCATTTGTAGAAATGGAATCCGAAGCCGACGAAGATAAAGCCATTCAAGATTTAGATGGCGCAGAATGGATGGAGCGTA
This sequence comes from Xenococcaceae cyanobacterium MO_167.B52, assembly GCA_030065315.1. Classification (GTDB taxonomy): domain Bacteria; phylum Cyanobacteriota; class Cyanobacteriia; order Cyanobacteriales; family Xenococcaceae; genus JASJCP01. The sequence goes on from JASJDB010000406.1 coordinate 1,936, forward strand.
CACTCAAAATCAACAAAGCTAGACCCCGTGAAAACAAAAGTTCATTCAGTGGTAGTCGTCGCTATAACCGCTTCTAAGCTTTTCTTAATCAACTCTTTGTCAAAAATTTAGCTCTCATTTATCATTTAGTGACTCATATCCCTTGTGTCTTGAATGTCAAGTTAGATTTTTGATCTTCCCAGCGATCGCTCATGATTGCTGGGAAACAAATAACTGAACCCCATACCCTTTGCCATTATCGTAGGTACAATTCGGCTAGATACATAGCTCAGGCGAGGTAGGATTATGGCAAGACCCATTAAGCATCAGATCCAGCCAGTGTTAGGCTGCTTTGTACTCTAGAAAACAGAGTGAATAAAGTTAAAGAAAGAATTTTTGCCTGTGGAACTAATCTTTGACCTATTCCATGTCCACGAGGTATGCCAAGCCAGATAAAGAATCAGTGAATGAAGAAAAGTAAACTATCAATATTAATTTTGCTCAGTAATACTTCCTTCGGGTTTCTCTCCTTTGCTTGTTCCTGTACAGGATTAATTATTATTTAATTAGCACAGTAAATTGAAAGCAGAAGCATCAACCCAAGCCGATGTCTAGAACTAGAACAGTTTTGGTTTGTCAGCATAAAACTTGCCCTAAACAAGGAGCAGCAATGGTGACTCAAGCTTTTAGGACTCAAGCTCCAGAGGATGTGCAGGTACAGAGCGTGGGCTGCTTGGGGCAGTGTGGTAATGGACCAATGGTATTGGTACTCCCAGAAAAAATTTGGTACGCTCAGGTGACGGTTCGGGATGTACCGAAGATTGTGGAGCAACATCTCCAAGGCGGAAAACCAGTTACGCAAAAACTCTACTCCAAGTTTCATCCCCACAAGCAATCCAGGCGCATCTGGCTGATAGCAATCGGGTTAGTCCTAGGACTATTGGGCTTATTATTGTGGTTAATTGCCAGTCAAACTTATTATTTCTAACTCGAAATTTGGGAATCTCCCACTGGAGGAAGAACAGGAGAAGTAATGATAAATAAACTACTACCTGTTCAAAGTAATTGCAGCCAGTAGTTTATTTAATCATTAGTCACTTACTCTCGAACTTACCTTAATCATCATCATTTTCTTCTTCTTCTGTTGGAGACAACCCAGATGAAATCGAGATTGACCTACCAGTAATGCTTTTGAACTCAAAATTGTCAAGCTCCTCTCGGTAAGTCAGCCTGAGATCTCGTAACATGCTGACAGCTAATTTTTCTCCCAGTAAATTGCCACCCGTAGCAATTTCCGTACCTGGAATAATCCCCCCTTTACCTGATGTTGTCCCATCTGTACGCCAGTGCATCCCTGCCCCATCACGAAATAGTGTTACATTAGCAATCAGCTTATTAAGTTCTCCATGAACGGTCAAGATGGGGGGCGTCGTTAAATGGACTAAATCAGAACCATCGGCATTAGGAACTTGAGGTGATGAAATTACAGTGTCTTTAAAAAACGCTTTAGCAATTGTTGCACCTGCTGCTATGAAAGCAGAATGTCCGCCAGGGTAAGCGGGGTGAGTAGGAGAACCTTCTGGAAATCCCATTGGTAATAGGTAAGTCCCATCCTTATCCTCTTGTCCACCTCGACCAAAGCGCAAATTCTGTAATCTATTATGCTCAAGGATGCGTTCGAGAACACGGGTTTTATTCGCTCCAATCCAGACTTCAGCTCCATCGCCAAACAATTCCGTGAATCTTGCTTTAGAAAACTTTCCAGAGAAATTGGCACGCCGAAATATTTCGAGGCGCTGAGCATAGACTTCTGGTCGAAGACGTCTATGAACGCACCATTTCTGGAACCAGGCATGCTTAAGACCGTATACCGCAGCTAAACCACTAGTGATAGTGATATCTGGACCGCCAAGACTTCCGAAAGCATCTGAAGTAGTAATTAGATCTTCAAAAGACCGTATTTGTTCGGGGCACATAGCATAGGGAATGCCAGCAGAAACCGCTGCCATTTTGCCTAGCAAAATAATCGTAGCCCAAAGAGAAGATTGGTGAGGGAAGTCAACATGAACCCACTGACCAGCATCTCGTAAAGTGGTAATGTAACGTCTGGCAAGCAAAACATCCTCACCTGTCGGATCTACCTCCCCGTTATTTATCTTGAGCCAAGTTTCAAGATCTGTCATGAAATCAAGACCAGGCTGAGGAAAACGTTGTCGCTGATCTATGGGTTGATTACCAAAATCAAAGTCTTGCAGGAGAAATTGAGAAACATGCGGACCGATAAAGCAGCCTTCGTAAGGTCCTCTAAAAATGGTTTGAGGTGTACATTCAAATCCAAACTCTTCTTTGAAATCTAGATTGTTAAGGTCAGCGCAAGCTTCTTGAATGAGCTCGCTTGTCTCGTATTGATCGAAAGGGATATCTCGACAAAGAGCCATCCAATAGCGTTCTACCATATCAACTGCTGTATTACGACTATTAAAAGCTGGAGCTGGTGACATACGGGCTCCATTAGAGTCATTGCCGATTAGCTGAAATGAATACGAGTTAAGGGGATTGACTAATCTTCGTGGAGCTACCTGATCACAATTTGGTGTTGGGGTAGCTGAGGCTCCTCCCAAGATGACGTTTTCCAATGCTTCTTGAGTACCATCATCTAGAGCATCAAGTAGAGATTGGAATGATGAATCGATAACAAAACCATTATCGTTGTGTTTCAAAGCCTTTGTGAAGGAAGCAAACCCTGGTAAACCCAAAGCTTTAAACCGTTGTTCATCATTGTTATTCTCTGGCGGATCAATAATGAATTCATCCCGTGCCAAATTACGAGCAATGTTACGAACTCTTCTAACTTCTCTGCGACGCTTTCTCAAATCTTGCCTACTGCCAGGGTGGCTCTCATGAGACTTATTCATAGCTTAGATGTTCTTAGTTTTTGTGCATTAATTTTGTATCAATAGTTTGTTATAGGTTTATTAGATACTTAATATGCAGAAATATTTTAGATATTTATCTTGAGAGACTGTGCCTAAATTTAAAACTAACGGTAAGGTTAGTCAAGTTGAGATGTTGCAGGGAGACATGGTTGCGGGAGCAGTTTCTCTCATGATAGGGACTCGCGAAGCAGATATCTTCGAGGTAATGCTGAACTCACTGATTCAAAGTATTACATCTTGTTTTTATTGTCAGAATTGTTTAAGTACTGTTAAGACTGGCAATATTTCTTAATATCTCTTAACTTATAAGTACCTCCCTTTCATTGGACATCAATCCATGTTTAATCACTTACTTAAAATCAGTTTCTCTTGCTTACTTATTGTATCCATGGCAATTGCAAGTGCTTCTAGTTTTAGCTTCCCTGCCCAGGCTTTAGAGTCCGAAAATCAGCCATATTTTATTAAACAAATCGAAAAAGATAAAGTTTTAGCCGTATCTCCCAATTTCCGAGGTGAATTAACCCAAACTAGTCTTTTGCCCTCTTTAACAGAAATTAGTCATGACTATCACATTAAAGGAGCTAAGGCAATTCAAGCTGAAAAGCTCAATGGAAAATTAGTACCTGGCTTAATTGTATATGTAGAGGCAAAATCTCCTACTACAGAATCAGGAAATATGCTGGCAAATAACTTTTAGGAGTAGTTAAAAATAACAATCAGTAATAATGAAGCTCAAGTTGCGAAAGCTGACATTAAAGCGAGTAACAGGGTGATTCACGTTATTGATAAACTAATTATCCCTTCTAAATAATTTCTAATACTTCTTAGAAGGACAGCTATTTTTTATTTTTGACTGAATATATTAGTTTAGGTTTGGAGTAACAATCTGTATTGTTATTCCTTTTTTTTTGCTCTGCCAATACCCGTAGCGAAAACATTTATTTTTGCTACGGCGATATGATTTTGTACGATAAACGTGAGTTCGTCCTCAAGGGTACCGCTTAGAGCCGACCTTTCAGGTAGAGTTTCCCAAGGGAAAGCGCAAGCGCATAAGGATACACCTTCGGACA
>JASJDB010000407.1 GCA_030065315.1 Xenococcaceae cyanobacterium MO_167.B52
GCAGCAGCTACGGGAGAAGATGCCAAAACTATTGAAGAAGTTTATGAGCCTTATTTGCTACAAATTGGCTATCTAAATCGCACCCATAGGGGAAGGGTAGTCACCAAAGCAGCCTATGAACACTTAGGTAAAACTAAATTGTAGAGCCAGTCTCTTGATCTGAAAAATATAGTAGATTTGCTCAAATTCCAGTTATATGACAATTCGTAGCCGATTAGAACCATTTTCTTTACCAGGGTTATTTCAAGTAATCGACGGCAGAAATAAGTCTGGTCGGTTAATAGTCAAAACCCAGTCTGCTAATCCCACATCCCAATTAAAAGCCATCTATCTAGTATGGTTTCAAGATGGTTATATCATTGCTGTTAGCGATCGCCTTAACTATCGGGGTTTAATTGAACTTATTGAAAGACTCAATTATTTAAGCCCTGTCATTACCCAAAAACTTAGAACTCTATGTCCTCCTGGAGTTCCTTTAGGAGTATATCTTAGTAGAAACAAACTCTTAACTAAAGAAAAGCTTAATTTCATTTTTCAATTACAATTGCATCAACTTTATAACTTATTTCAGCTAGAATCAGGTCAGTTTCAATTTGATGAGTCTTTTGAACTAAAAGATAAATTGTTTACCATTCCTTGGTTAGAAATGACAGGACATCGCATTAGAACTATTCAGGCTGCTATTCATGCCCTCAGACTGGCGGAAAATTGGTCAAAATTTCAAGACTATCTACCAGCAGCAACTTCAGGGATACGCTCTCTAGTAAAACAGCCAAGAGTTAAGCTTTTATCCTTAGAAAGAGCAATTTGGAATCAAGCAGATGGAAATACTTCCTTAAATGAGATTGCTCTGAACAATCAACAATCGATTCAGACAATTCAAGTAACTGCCCTGCGCCTGATACTCTTGGGATTATTGGAAGAAACGTTTATCTGAGACAAAAATTCTGATGATTTTTCCTGATATAGGCTACAATTCTGATTGCTAAGAAATTATAACGAAATTATTATGAGTGACCCGAAAAATCCTGCCTTATCCCAGGAACCACGTTATGAACCAGCTATCGTAATTCCTCTAAAACAGGAAGCTTCTCTTTTAGACTGGTTAGAAGCTAATGATCGCCTTTTACCTCGCGAACCCCAAGAAAAAGAGAAAGTTGATCCTGCTGATGAAATGGATGAGCTTTTGGATGGAGAGGAAGATTTTGATGAAGATGATGAAGATTAGCACTAATTAAGTAATAACTAATAAGTAAGTGGATAGTAAATCAATTTCTTCTAGTAATAAATTAATTAACCCATCTGGGGTTAATCTATTGGCTATTTTGGCTAGTATCCTGATGCTAGTTACATTATTGTTTGATTTTACTTTCAAGACATTTGAGACACCACAGTCATCTTTAACTGTTCCTTTTTTAGTATCGGGAATTGTTACTGGTATTTTGGGGTATTGGGTTGTACCAGTTTTACGAAATATCAAAGCTGGACAGGTAATTCAACAAGACGGTCCTCAAACCCATCTCAAAAAGGCAGGAACTCCCACCATGGGAGGGATTTTTTTTGTTCCCGTCGTGATAATAGTTACTTTATTCTATTCCCAATTTAGCCAAGATGCGATCGCAGCGTGTTTAGTGACTTTGGGTTATGGTTTGATTGGGTGGATCGATGATTGGCAAATCTTGCGTCAACAGTCTAACAAAGGTATTTCACCTAAAATGAAACTGACATTGCAAGTTGCGATCGCTGTTATTTTTGGCTTTTGGATCTGGTGGCAAGAACCCTTTGAGATTACAACTGTTGCCCTACCAGGAAACATTAATTTAGCTTTGGGATGGTTGTTTTTTCCCTTGGCAGCCTTTGTTTTAGCAGCAGAAAGTAATGCCACCAATCTTACTGACGGAGTAGATGGATTAGCAGCAGGAACAAGCGCGATCGCATTTTGGGGATTAGGAGCAATTATTTTTCCTACACACCCAGATTTAACAGTATTTTGTCTAGCAATGAGTGGAGGCTGTTTAGGATTTCTGTGGCATAATCGCAATCCTGCGAAAGTATTTATGGGAGATACTGGTTCTTTAGCCCTTGGTGGTGCGATCGCAGCAATAGGACTTCTGAGTAGTCATTTATGGACTCTGTTTGTAGTTAGCGGAATCTTTTTTTTAGAATCTTTATCAGTAATTGCTCAAGTTGGCTACTACAAAGCCACCAAAGATGCTAACGGCAATGGGAAAAGACTCTTTAAAATGGCACCTCTCCATCACCATTTTGAACTTAGTGGCTGGCGTGAAACCCAGGTAGTAGGAATGTTTTATTTAGTTGGTATGGGACTAGTAGTCATAGCTTTTATCTTGTAAGGAAAAAATACGCCTGATGTGAATTATCTAAAATTCTTAATATGGCAAGGCAACAATGAATAGGGAATAGGCATTGGTCAAAATGAGTTCGGAGTTCAGAGTTATTAATGCCCTTCGGGAGTCGCTCTGCGTAAGGAGTTATTGGTAATAGGCTTGTACCTCTACCCAACGCCTCGATTGGTCATGGCGGGGAGCCCCGCCGACCCTCTCGACCAATTTTGGGTCACCCTAAAGGGAAGGACGCGATATTTGAGGAAACCTCAAACATTTCAGCCGTCTGTCAAGGCTTGTACCCTATTTAATTCGGAATTCGGAATTCGGAATTTCGAATTCGTTGTCAATAATATGCACAGGCTGAGGGAGAGATAATACTAAATCCTGTTTAGATACAACACTTTAAATTTGTGGGAATTTAGAATGCAGAATTTAGAATTCAGAAAGGTTTAAGCTAATTCTACGCTTTAAACTAAAAGTATACTTTGGTAAGCGGATTTAGTATGAGACTAACTCCTAACTAATCCCAATAAACATCAAATATTATAAAGAAAAAATGAAATTAATTTCCCAAACATGATTCAAATCATATGCTTGCCTGTTGGAATAATCATATACTCTTTTCTATGAATAAAACTTTTAGTATTGATACAAACACCTAAAAACTTGAATTTCTACAGTGAGTAGCTAATACTATGACTAATTCTTATCAATACAAGCGTCTTAATAAAGATGATGCAGTTGTTTTGCTGATCGATCATCAAGCTGGTTTGATCTCATTAGTGCGGGAGTACAAATGATGAACTGGTTTAGCGTGGCTTGTGAGTTACATCGTGATTGGCGTAATGATATTGAAGGCTTGGGGGCTTTACTGTCTAAATATATTCCTAATTATCGCAATTTGATGACTAGCTATTTTGCAACTTAAACCCCATCTAGTTTGAAAACAGTACTTTTTAGCTATCTGTTCGAGGCAATAGGCAGTAGCCCTAAAGGATTAGCGATTAGCTTCCCGTCGGAACAGAAATAGTAATTAGAAACATCAATCATAATCACGCAAATTTAAACGGAAATGATATTAGCTCTCAGCTCTTAGGAGATTAATATTTTATTTTGTAGTCAAGTTTATTGATAGTTAAATTTACACAGAGGTTTTCCCTATGGATACTTTAGACGCAATTTATCAACGTCGCGCGGTTAAGCATTTTGACCCCAATCATAAAATTACACCAGACGAAGAAAAAAAACTGCTGGAAGCTACAATTCAGTCTCCTACAAGCTTTAATATTCAACATTGGCGTTTTGTTATTGTTCGAGATTCTGAACTAAGAGCTAAAATCCGCACTGAATTTGGTAACGACCAAGCTCAAATGACTGATGCTTCTTTACTCATTATCTTTACCGCAGATGTGAAAGCTTGGGAAAAAGAACCTAAGCGTTATTGGCGCAATGCACCCCAACAAGTGAGCGATTTATTGGTGGGCTGGATGAAACCATTTCATCAAGGGCGAGAATGGTTACAAAGAGATGAAGCACAACGTTCCATTGGTATGGCAATGCAGACTCTAATGTTAACGGCTAAAGAGATCGGTTATGATTCCTGCCCCATGATTGGTTTTGATATAGATAAAGTAGCAGAATTGATTAACCTACCAGAAGATTATGTCATGGGTCCTATGGTAGCAATTGGCAAAAAGACTAAGGAGCCTTGGGAAAAACCAGGACAATTACCATTGAGTGAATTGGTTGTGGAAAACAAATTTTAGATTGGATCGGGTGAATAATGGCACAGTCTTAAATCGTTTATTGATTTTTGCTTTATTTTTACTGGTAGGACCAATAATTGGTGCTATATTAGCTTGGCTGATTTTTGCCGAAGGCTTAAATTCCACTACTTGGCTCGCACTTACTGTTATTCTTAGTGGAATTTATCTAGCTCAATCTAGTAGTGCCACTATTCATAAGTAGGGCTTGCTGAAAAAGTTTTTTGGCGAGGTTCAGAAGAGGATAATTAATAGTTGATATTTTGCTAACTAGGGCTTGCTGAAAAAGTCACAATTCTTGGTGCTCAAGGTGTTAGGTGTTAGGGATTAGCCCTAAAGGATTCGCTTCGCGTCGTGTTAGGGAAAAACTTAATACCAGGATTCTGAGTTTTTAGGGGTTATAACCTGACACTTTTTCTCCCTCAAAAACGCTAAAATTATTGTCTGCTATTGCTTCTAGATTTATTCAGCAAGCCCTAACTAATACTAACAATTGCTAATGCTTAGAAGAGCTAGATATCAGGTATTTTTTGAGTTAAAATACTTAAAGCTTCAGGTGAGATACCGTGTTTGCAAGTAACCTCTATACTGATAAGTTACCTCTACGGAAACAAAGCAGAACAGCTACAAAAGCAACTGTGGATAGCCAAGAACCAAGGCAGCAGTTAAATTAAGAGCCTGTATTTTTTGATATAGGCATTGGTAGATAGTCCCTGAGTAATCTTAGATTACTTTGCATTGTTTAACATTGGCTATTTGTTAGCAAAAGTGAGCAAAATTCTATCGGTAATCAGAATACAAGTCCTACTTAGTCAGAAGATAAAACTGAAATTAGGTAGTGGGCTTTACCACTTACCCACTACCTTTTACTCCTTACCTAAGATTAGAAAAAACAGATTAAACACAAATACTAGTGACCTCTTCCTGTCCAGAAGGGTTTGAAAGATTGTTTTGGATAGTAGAGTCAAATTCAGTACTATCGATGGTTACAGTTACAGATATTTCTCTATAGTAACCACCCTCATCATCATCATCATCATCATCCCCAGGAACATACTCTAGTTCTTTCTGAGTGTAAGTATATTGTCCTACATCATTGGTCATCAAAGGATTGCCAATTGCGGTTTCATCAGAGATAGTGGCGATGGCAACGTGACAAATATTGTTTTGAATTTCTGTTAAATCTATATCACTTAAGGTAATTCCAATTTCTTGTGCCACAGCCATTGGAGAAAGACTGCCGACAAATGCTAGAGTCGTAATTAGCTTTTTCATCTGTACCTACCTACAATTTGTTTTAACTAAAAGATTAATCAGAGAAAAATGGATCAGATTGAATTGAATAATTAATCAGCGAAGATGACGGCTTCTGTAATTTCGCGCTTAATCTTCTCTCTAGCTGCTCGCTGAAAATCCTCAAAGCCGTCTGCTACTTCAACAAAAGCTCCTTTACCGCCAATAACATTATTTTGATAATAAGTATCTATTTGATCCTCTCTGTATCGTGCAAAGCGGTCTTGACCAACGATAAATGGTAAATTGTGGAAATTATTTAGTTTTTTGCCTGATTTAACAGCTTGATTGGGAGATAGGATTGCTAAACCATTAATCGTAATATTATTAGCTACGGCTGCATCCCTAGCATCTTGAACGGCAGGACAAATGACATTTTCAATGGGAACTCTTGCTAAACCCCTGATTCTTCTCCCACTAGAAGTATTAGCAGCTACTCGATATGTACCATTAGCACAAGTACTTCTACCATTAAGATAGTTAGGTAAATCTAGACCCTGATTTT
>JASJDB010000408.1 GCA_030065315.1 Xenococcaceae cyanobacterium MO_167.B52
TTTATATTTCGTTCTATTAGGATTGCAAAAACAAGCAACAACGATGAAGATCAAATCTGCTGCTATTGCACAAAAAATCGAACCGATAGGGGTCACAAATTGGGGGACTATCAGTCAAATATATGTCCGAGAAGGAATGGAAGTTGAGGCTGGTCAACCCTTACTTCGAGTGCGTAACGATTTGAAAATACAGCAAGAGATTATCAGGATAGAAAGCTTGATTAATCAGCAAACCGAGAAGGTAGAAAAACTCACTGAAAAACTTTCTCTCAGTCGTCTAGAGTTGGCTGAGACTCAACTGGAACTGCAAAAGACTGAAGCTCTTGAAAGCCAAGAAAAATCTACGATAGCCCCCCAGTCAAATATTGCTCAAAGCCGACTAGAATCTGCTAAAGCTACACTTCAAGCTTTAACAACTCAGTATCAAGTTGCCCAAGATAATTATCAGCGTTTTTCCAATCTCTTTCAAGAAGGTGGAGTAAGTCAGAAAGTTGTCGATGAAAGTAGTGCTAAATTAGCCGACCTAGAAGGAAAAATGAAAAAGGCACAGGAAGAGTTACAGATTGCTCAAACTATATTAGTTGAAGTCAAAAAAGGCCATTTTCTCGACCATAATCGTCTTGTAAATAAACTTCAACCTCTGATAATAGAAAAAGAAAATATCCGACAAAAGGGACAACTAACTGCTCAAAAAATTAATATTATCGAGCAGTCTCTCGAACAACAAAAGCAGAAACTAGAAACTTTAAAGAAGCAAAAACAGGCTTTAGAAAACCCAGGAAAAAATTTGGATAATTCTACTAATAATAATTTCTCAACTGTTTATAAAGCTCCTGTTTCTGGCACGATTACAAAACTGCTTAAATCTTCAGGGAATACAGTTATGCGCAATGAAGATTTAATTTTCCTTAAACAGAATCTAGAGCGACCCATAATTGATGCCTACCTCACCACAGCCCAAGCTCAACAAGTCGCGATTGGTAGCGAAGCAACTGTCTTAATTCCCCTATCAGATAAGTTTTATCAAGCAGAAGTTATCGAGATTGATCCCACTGGAGGTTTTGTCGATGAGGTTAGGGGACAGTACCAATTTCAAGGTTCTCTAGGGAAACCAGCTTTGGTGAAACTACAAATTACAGACCCTACTTTAGCTGATTCAAGTCACTTGTCTGTAGGTACGCCCGTCATCCTTAACATTAAAAAAGAAAATCATATTGTCCAAAACTCAAAATTTTTACTGAGAAAGATGCTCTATTAAGCATTAAGCTGTTGTGTATTTAACTTTAATCTACATAATTAAAATTTTTAAATTAAAAGTAATGACAATATTTTTATTATATTTCACAGGTCTTTGTTTGTATCTTAGTTGGGCTATAAGAAAATTTGAGAAATTCAGAATTAATCAACATAAAATTCAATGGCGAGTTCATGTCAATGGGATTAGAGGCAAGTCTTCTGTTACCCGCTATGTATCCGCAGTCTTTAGAGCAGCAGGGTACCACACTTTTGGGAAGACGACAGGAACTGCTGCTAGAGTCATTCGACCGAATGGACAAGATCACGACTTTGGACGAAAAGGTTACGCCAATGTCAACGAACAAGTGAAAATTCTCCAAGATTTCAAACGCCAAAAAGCCCAAGCAGTAGTCATGGAATGTATGGCTGTTAACCCACTTTATGCCGAGTGGCTCGAAAAAAAAGTAATGTTTTCTCATATTGGAATTATTACGAATGTTCGCTTAGACCATACAGATTATATGGGAGAAACCCTAGAAGAAATTGCCGAATCTTTAGCTAAAACAACTCCTAAGAATGGAATTTTGATTACTTCAGAAACCAATCCTAAACTAATTAGAGTTTTGCAAAAGAATGCCCAGCAGAAAAACTCCGTGATGATTTTGGCTCATAAGGATTTGGTTGATACTAAAGACTTAGAAGGTTTTAACCACTTCGTCATCGAAGAAAATATTGCCATTGGTTATCGTATTGCTGAAATCCTGAAAATTCCCAGAGAAAAAGCCCTCAAAGCTATGCAAGATGCCCCTCCCGATCCAGGAGCTTTTGTAATTCAATCCCTACAGTTTAGTCAATATAAAATAGCTTGGGGAAATCTCTTTGCTGTTAATGATCGCGAAAGCTTTATTAATATTACTCAAAAGTTATTTCAACAGTATCCCGATTACTATACGGTTGTTATACTCAATAACCGCTTAGATCGCCCAACTAGAGTGGAACTTTTTGCCAAGATTGCACAGGATTTAGAATTTGCTCGAATAATCACTTTTGGAGATTACGAATTAGGAGTTAATAAGGTATTTGCTTCCACTCCCGAAAAAGTCGTGAATTTGGGTAACTCGACACAATTTAAGAATGCCTCAGCCCAGGAGCTTTTAAAGCAAATTGTGTCAGGAATTGAAGCTCAAAAAATACTCCTGATTGGCACTGTCAACATCCATACGCTTCAAGCAGAAAAGCTTCTACATTTTTTTGAAGAGCAATCTCATGGTACGGAAGTAGCTTAACGAAGAGAATTTAGTAAATGCTGACATCACTCAATACTCCTGAAATCTATAGATTAGCAATGATAATTGGAGCTTTTGTTGCTATCTGTTATAGAGAACGCTACGGGATTATCCCAGGAGGAGTCATGATTCCTGGATTACTGATAATTCTATTTTTAGTATCACCTCTCTGGTGTTTAACAATTCTAGTTTTATTTTTTCCTGTTTACTCAATTTATAGACGTTTTTTAGAGCAGACTGGTTACAAACGGCGAACTCCCATGTATATTCTTGCAGCTCTATCTCTGGCGATTGCTAATTCAGTGCAATTTTTCTATATCTATATAGGATGGTTATTACCTTCAGTTACTAATTTATATGGTACTTTAATTCCAGGAATTATTACTTTTAATGCTATCAAACAAACAAGACATAAAATTTTCAAAGGTGTGATTATAACCACTGTTATAACTGGTCTTATTTTATGCCTAATCTATTTAATTTTTTCTGTCTTCCTACAGTTAGACTTTAATCATCTTCGACCCCAATATTATGGCTTAGAAACCCTATACTTAAAATTACCTTTGCTCCAATTTTATATGGCGATACTAGTGGGGTATCTCATCTATCGCTTTCGAGACATTCGTTCTGGTGGCTATTTAGTTAGTCCTGTTGTTGGTTCCATGCTAAGCCAGCCCCTGAGCGGAGTAATGTTTTTATTAGGATGTTTTGTGGTTTACTTTGCCACTAAGTTAATTTGTAATTTGACGCTAATAGTTGGCATAAAACGCTATGTCCTGGTTTTATTTCTGACAACTGCATTTATTTGGGGAGTAGAATTATTGGTATACCAATTAGATCCAACCCTTTTACCTTTTCAAGGTAGTTACTTTTTTGTAATTCTTGCTATGCTATCTTATGTCAATGATGCTATTTTATATGCCCATAAAAATATTTTACCTTATCTGATTTTAACGGTGGTAATTTCGGAAATTATCAAGATAGCGATTAATTTGGGTTCGGCAATCTTTATCTAAACATATCCCTAGCAAATGTGAAATCAATATCGAGAATAAAATTCCTGAAATATTTAACACAATTAATTGGCTCTTACCTGATAGTAGCTAATTCTAGTTGTAGCTGGTTCAGTCAGAAACAAAAAACCATCACATCTCCAGACAAAGAACAGTTATTTGACAGAGAATTAATTCAAGTTTCTGGTTATTTTTTAACCGAAGTAAATCGACTGAAAAAACTAGCTCTTCCCAAAAATTCTTATCTTTACCAGATTCCTACCGCTAGTCATTTGAAACGTTTTGGCGAACTAGCTAAAGCACTGATAAATCAAGATTTCAATAGCGCGTTAAATCTAGCAAGGGAACTGAATTATGAGGTAGTAAGGTTTGTAGATACTTCTACTGAGCAAATCTTCTACGGAGTGAGAGAAAAGCTGATCAATGGTCAACAAATTCGAGGCTGGGGTTCTTATTTCATCAACACTTCCTATCGTACTAATGCCCTGCTCGAAGTTCCCCATATTATTGCCGATCAACAGACAGAAACAATTGGAGCTAAGACTTTTTTAATGGCATCAGCTCGGGGTTTTTTAATCGCTGGAGCGCACCGTAACGCCAATGGTCACAATACAGCAGATGTCTGTAATCCTATCCCCTCTATTTTCCAAGCGGTTCACGAAGCCTGGCTGTTATCTGGAACTAAGGTTTGGCAGATTCATGGCTTTCGTCTTGCCAACCACCCAAACTTTCCGACTAATACCCAGGCAGTGCTATCTGACGGTCAAGGAACAATCTCGCCAGAAGTATTAGATTTGAGTCAGCGAATGCGAACCTCTAACTTTCAACCCTACGTTTACAATAACCTTTCCCCATCCGCTCCCCTAAATCGGCAAGTCAATCAAGGCATTAAAGGTAGAATTTTCTCATCTTTAGGCGGTACGCAGAATGTACAAGGTATTTATTGCCATCGCCAAGGAAATGCTTTTATTCACGTTGAATTTGCTCGGTCTATTCGCAATAATAAAACGGGGCGAGAGAAAATAGCAAAGTCCCTTGCTGACTCTATCAAGACATTAGCTCTAACTTAAGACTTAAGAGGCTATGGAGATAGTTCTAAACTTCAAGGAGAAGCCTATCATAGTAACTATTTATCTGCGGGACATTGGAGCTTCTAGTTCTTGAGAAAGCACAGATTTTTTAGAAGAATCTTTATTTCTTCTTGTCAGTTTGGAAATAATCACAAATGCTGCTAATCCCACTAAAGGACTAATTAAAGTAGGAAATCCATCAAAATCTGCGGTAAAGATATTGTTCGGAATATATAAGAGAGTATTATCAATGCCAAATGTTGTGGGCATCAACACAAACAAGATAAGTCGCGTCAGAGAGCCTAAAACAATACAAGACAATGCACCTTGCCAAGTTGCTCCCCTCCAGTAAAGACCTCCCGCCAAAGGAACAAGCAAACCTGCAAAACCTAGATCGAAAGCGAGTAATAGTAAAACTCCAGTTTGGGGAACTTTCAAAGCAAAAAATACTCCCATTACCGTAATGACAAAAGCCATAGCACGAGTCAGTAACAATAATCTGTCTCCTGCTGCATTATGCTCGTCGGAACGAATACCGATAATATTGTGGGCAATAACAGAAGAAGTACCAAGGATTGCGCCATCGGCGGTGGAAAGAGAAGCAGAAAGAATTGCCACAATTACTAAGAGTCCCAATAGGGGTGGAACTACTCCGTTTAATAAGGCATAAAGGATTGGACCATCGGCAGTAATCCCCGCATCAGCTAGAATTTGGGGTGCAGATAGGGCAATTAAGGAAAAAGGAACACCAATAATTATTGTGCCAGCAGAGCCGATTAAACAAGCTTTTTGGGCAGTTTCGGGACTTTTCGCCGCAAAAATACGCGCCATAAAATCGATCGCGACAATATCTCCCAATCCCAATGCCAGCAAAGTTGCCCAGTTAATAGCAGCACCAGCAGCAGGATCAGCGAGTTGAGCCAAAGCTAGAGGACCAGTATCCGTAGGGATTGCTAAACCAAAGTTAGTAACCATAAAAGTGAGTAACCCTATGGAACCAACAAAAGCGATCGCAACTTGAATGGCATCAGTATATGCCACAGCAAATAGTCCTCCACTAGCAGTATAGATAAAGACCACAATTGCCAAGAGCATCACTCCCGCCGTATAACTTGTGCCTAAAAAAGCTTTAAATAAGTATCCTCCCGCCACTAAATTACCAGCTAATAAAAAGGAAAAACTCAACACCATCAATATTGATGCAACGACTTCGGTTTTACGATTATATTTAACTCGATAAAAATCTGGCAGGGTTATCAAACCCATACGATTCATGGGTTTGGCAAAAAATAGGGCAGTTAAAAATAAACATAGTGCCAACCCAATTGGTAAAGATGC
>JASJDB010000015.1 GCA_030065315.1 Xenococcaceae cyanobacterium MO_167.B52
CGATACAACAGGGCGGGAAGGGGGGACATATTCAATAGATAACCTGTTGACGCCACAAGATTAACTTAAACTCCCCCCATTCCGGGCCCCGCAGAGTCTAATAAAAGTCGAATTATTAGTAGGTCTGAGGCAACAAAGACGGAACACTCGGTCGGGTAAAGGATGAAGGAAAAAGCGAAAGCTTGGGGTAATGCCCAAGATAAGAGTTCAAAATTTGCTCTTGAGCGAAAGCAATAGCAAACTTCCTTTGGGTCATATACGAAATTGATTTTGTGATTAGAAATCGAACCAAATGAAAAGTTTGATATTGAGTCAAAACTCAATAAATGGACAGGCGGAACAGCTAATGGATTGGAGTCAGATTAACTGGCGAAAAGTTTATAAGCTGATTAGAAATCTACAACAACGAATATTTCGTGCCAGAAAACTTGGTCAATGGAAGCAACTAAGAAGATTGCAGAAATTGATGAATAGAAGCTACGCTAATCTATTAATTTCGGTGAGACAAATTACTCAAGTAAACACTGGAAAGCATACCGCAGGGATAGATAAGGAGGTAATTAACACCCCGAACGAGCGAGTAAAACTTGTCAATAACTGGGAGAAGCCAAAAGCTCAACCCACGCGAAGAGTCTACATACTTAAAACAAACGGTAAGAAACGTCCTCTCGGCATACCAACCATAGCAGATAGGTCATGGCAGTGTCTAATAAAATACGCCATAGAACCAGCACATGAGGCTACTTTTCACGCCAGAAGCTACGGTTTCAGACCTGGACGGTCAGCACATGACGCACAGAAGGTGCTTTTCATGCAATTAAGAAGCCAAAGTAATGGATATAAAAAGAAAGTCCTGGAACTCGATATAGAAAAATGTTTCGACCGCATAAGCCATAAGGCAATCTTAGAGCGAGTCATAGCTCCCGAATATGTCAAACACGGTCTTTACCGATGTCTAAAATCTGGAGTTGACCCAAAATTCCCCGAACAAGGTACACCACAAGGAGGCACGGTAAGCCCCCTCCTGGCTAATATAGCTTTAAACGGTATCGAAGCAATAGGGCAAAGCGTAAGATATGCAGACGACATGATTTTCATATTGAAACCAAACGAAAACCCTGAAAAGTTACTCAATAAGATTGAGGCATTTTTGAGTGAAAGAGGAATGAACGTCAGCCACAAGAAGACGAAAGTGACTGCCTCGACAGATGGATTTGACTTCCTTGGGTGGCATTTCTGCGTCCAAAGAAACAACCAAAAGTTTAGGAGTACTCCTTCAAGAGAGAACTACAAAGCTTTTCAGAAGAAAGTTAAACACATCATCAAAAACTCTAATTATGGTGCTGAAGTAAAAGTAAATAAACTAGCTCCTATTGTAAGGGGATGGCGAAACTACCACAAACACTGCAAGATGAAAGGTTCACGGTTCAGCCTGTGGGAACTAGACCATAGTGCATTTAAGAACTTCTTAAAGCAAAAAACCATTAACCGATATCAGGCGGAAAAGATGGTAAAAATAGCCTTCCCAAACGTTAATTACTCAGAGAACAGATTTATCAATGTAAAAGGAAACAAATCACCTTTTGACGGAGATATAACATACTGGTCGCAGAGAAATAGCGTCCTCTACTGGGGCATGACAACAAAAGCTTTGAACAGGCAAAACCATTCATGTGGTCACTGTGGACTCAAATTCATCAGTGAAGAAAGAGTAGAACTCCACCATCTTGATGGAAACCACTCGAACTGGAACAGAAACAATCTAAGTGCAGTACATAAAAGCTGCCACCAATACCTCCACATGAGCAAAAGTTGTAAAAACTGAAGATTCTCGGAAGCTGGATGCACCGAAAGGCGCACGTCCAGATTTCAAGGAGAGGTGCGAGGGGCAATACCCTCCATCGACTCCATCGAGGGGCGAGCGGTAACGCTCAAACCTTACCCGACTAGGGGATGACAACGATTCAATAAATATAGTATCATATCAGGCTAAAAGCATTGACTGATAAGAGTTTCGTAGATTGCTATCAAAACCAAGCAAAATTATTGAAAAGCCTATAATCACGTTGTATTCGAAAAATTAAGCAAGACGAATTTAATGGGTTTGAGGCTTATATGACCCTTTGATTCAAGAATCGTTGCCATATGCCTTAGGGAGTCCGGCAACATTGACTTGTTAGCCGTAACCAGCTCGACAAACCTAATTCCAATTTTTCAGTTTTTATTCAAAATCAAGATGAACAGCTATAATACGACACGCCACCAACGTCAGAAAACGCGCTAGGTCTTAGACGATAGTATTTATCTTCTACGTCTTGTGATTGCTCATCATAGGGATAGCTAAGGACTGCTTGCAACTCTTTAACTAACGTATAGTCACCCTGCATGGCTTGTTGATAGGCAGGGACAATCAACCACTCTCGCCATGTGTATTTTGGGTTAGTCTGTTTCATCTTTGTTGATATCTCAGCCAAATTGCCGTCGTTAATGAGGTCGCGCCAGCTTTTTAGCCAAGATTGCCATTGTTCATCGAGTTGTTGTGACGTTTTACCATAGAAGCTCTTTTTCAAGGCTGAGACATCCTCTGGTATATGGGATAACTCGCGGAAGAAAATGGTGTAATCCACATCTGAGTGGGTCATTAACTGCATTAATTTCTTAAATAGCTCTGGGTGATATTCAGTCAAGCCAAGTTTAGCCGCCCACATTTGTTGGATTTGTTTTTGCATGGCTTCTGCAAAGCCACGGCCTACTTGGTCGAACTGTTCTAAAGCTTTAGCATCTTCTGCCAGTAGCGGTCTCACAGCTTTCCAAAACATATAATAATTCGCTTCTGCTGCGATGGGCTGATTGAAGAATGAAAAGTGTTCGCCGCCGCCAGTCCAAGGTTGAAACCAAGGGTCAAAAATTTCACAAAACCCAAAGGGTCCATAGTCGAGGGTAAAGCCGCCAGCGGCGCAGTTGTCACTATTAAAATTCCCCTGGCAATAACCAACACGTAGCCAATTGGCTACCAGTGAAGTAAGACGCTGGCGAAACAGCTTAGCCAACTCAACCAATTGATCTGCAAAACCTTGGTTTTGATTAATGTCGCTTTTGTATTCTCGGTCAATTAAATGCGACACTATCATGCTCAGCTCTTCTAATGCTCTTGGATGGGCATTGGTGCGAGCGCGGCGGGCAAATAACTCTAGCTGACCAACGCGCAAAAAGGAAGGTGCAACGCGAGTTGAAATAGCCACAGGATCGTTCACCAAAATATCAGGCTCGATGGAGTAGGAGTCTTGAGAATACCAAGGTCGGGTAGCGGTCTCAGATTTAGAAACATACAGTGTCAAAGAGCGCGATGTTGGAACACCTAAAGCCTGCATATATTCTTGCGCTAGAAACTCACGCACACTTGAACGTAGTACTGCGCGACCGTCGGCACCACGGCAATAAGGCGTTGGGCCACCACCTTTCAATTGCATTTCCCAGCGCTGGCCATTAATGATTCCTTCAAATATAGATATCGCCCGACCATCACCATAACCATTACCCGTACCGAATGGACATTGTTCGGTATATTCGGTGCCATAAATCGACAGTGCATAACCCGTCGCCCAGCCAACCTGACGCATAGGCTCATGGGCAGCAGAAATATCACCGGAAAATACATGACGAAATTTTTCATCAAGCGCCAGCTCATCGCTCAATCCAAGTTCATTAAAAAAAGTGCTGCTATGGGTTACATATTCTGGTTCTGCAAGCGGCGTGGGTGTCACAGGTACAAAATGACCAGAAAAAACCTGGCGGGCACGGTGATCATCACCATCAACCGTGGCATCAGGGTCGGCATTTAAGGTATCCATCAGAGAATAATCCGTCAATCGCACAAACTCCTCGAAGGTCGTTACACAGGGCTCAGCAGATGGTTTAGATGGATATGACATTAGTTGCTAACTATTTATTATGTATTATGCGGAAACTTTCTGGATATTCGCCCTATATGGAATAAATAAAAGAATTTTTCCATACATACTCCTTGTAGAAGGATATCAAGAAAATTGGCACTGGTCAATTAAGATGTGTTGAGAGATAATGGAGCTTACCTAAACTTTAATTTAAGCGATCTCGAAGAGATCCGCGTAGCGGTGCGCTGTACTTTGAACTGTCCAAATTGCTCAAGCCAAAAAACCATAAAATATGGTGTAGATACCTTAAAAAATGGCACTAAAATTCAAAAATATAAGTGTAAAGATTGCGGAAAAAGGTTTAATCAAAGAACTGGAACCCCAATGTATAGGCTACGCCATTCTTCAGAAACAGTAAGTTTAGCAATGAAGATGCGAAGCGAGGGTAACGGTTTAAGAGCAACTGGAAGAATTTTAGGGAAATCTCATGCCACAATCATTGGCTGGGAAAAACACGTCGAAAAAATGGAAGCAAAATGGTCTCCTCCTGCGCCAGAGGGGGGAGATGTCACATTGGAAGGGGATGAACTGTATACTCGTGTAAAAAAAACTTGATTCTTCTGACTCAGAAGGTTGGACAATAAATTTTATTGAACGGAAAAGTCATTATTGGGTTGAATCATTGGCAGGATTTAAAGATTACTCCCCCTATCGCAATTGGGTATATCAAAAAGACCAATTATGATAGAAGAAATGCTCAATTCGCGAAGCTGGGAAGATAACACATCTTAGCGGATTATAAATCCGCCAAGGAACGCGCACCAAGACAAAGAATTAAGTCTTTGACAACTAAACAAGCAAGACTCTACCAATGGTCAATGCCGACAATCCCAACCAACACAAATTCTCTGGCAGGAGAATTAAACGTGGATTGTATAGGACTAAAGAGCGATATTAACTTTCAAGCGATATTAACTGTTTTTGATGTATCAACAGTAGTGACATAAACTTGTTCTTTTGGCGTGAAAGCTTCGGTATTTGCTTGTTGGCTTGTAAGTAAATCAGCCGTAGCATCAGAAATATCACCACTACGCTTATTTAAGCGATCTCGCAATACTTCTATAGGTGCAGTGCAATGTATAATCTGTAAAGAGATATTATTGGTTTGAGTTGCATCTATGATTTTATGGCGACAGCCAATGCGATCATATTTAGCATCTAGAATTACAGTAAAGCCTTCTTGTACTAGCATCATACCTAATTCTAATAAGCGGTCGTAAGTTTTTCGGCTCATTTGAGGGCTATATATCTGCTCACTTCCTGTTGCATCTAGAGAGATCCCTGCAAGATGTTTGCGAACTGCATCAGAACGGATATGTATTCCACCTATAGCTCTAGCTAAGGTTTTCGCTACAGTAGTTTTACCAGAACCAGATAAACCCGACATTAATATCAGCTTTCCTGGTTTACTTTGGGTATATTCCCAAGCTTGTTTGTAATAGTCTGAAGCTGTTTGAGTAGCTTCTTCTTTCACTGCTTCAGGAATAGCGGGATCATCAAGCAAGAAAGAGGTTACCTTAGCCCGTACATAGGCTTGCCGACTAAGATACAAAGGTAATAGGGGTAATCCTTCCCAGTCTCCTGTTTGTTCTAGATAGGTATTGAGAAAAGCATTAGCAAAGTCTTTTTTGCCTCTAGCTTCCAAATCCATCATGGTAAAAGCCACATCGTACATTACATCTACAAAACGGAACAGTTCATTAAATTCGATGCGATCAAAAAGTTGAATTTTGTCTTCCCACAAACAGATATTTTTGAGATGTAAATCTCCGTGGCATTCTTTGATTTTATTATTAGCAATTCTGCTATTGAATAAGTCTTCTCTTTCAGCAAAAAATTGATCTGTATAAGCTTGAGTTTCTGTTAGTTGTTTTTGAGTCTGTGCTCTGCCGACATAGCCTTGAGTTTGAGCATAGTTTTCATCAAAAGCTTGACGAATTTTCTCTACCTTACCAAAAGTATTAATATATTCGCTAGTTTTGGCTTTATCATGGAATTTAGCTACAATCTTCCCCAATTCTTCCATATATTCAATAGACAACTTGCCTGCTTCAAAGAGATTAATTAGGAGATTTTCTTGAGGGAACTGACGCATCTTAAGAGTGTATGCCACAGGTTCACCAGAACCATTAAGAACAAATTTATCTCCTTCTTGAGTAATAGGTAAAACTGCTAAATATAGTTCTGGCGCGATCGCGCTATTCATAGTGATTTCTGCATCTAAAAACTGCTTTCTCTTCTCTAAAGTGGAATAGTCAAGAAAGCCAAAGTCAACCGACTTTTTCAGTTTATAAGCATAGTCTCCTGTCAACAAAACATAAGAAACATGAGTTTGTACTAATTCAATATTGTCGGCTACTTCATGGGGATAAAAATCCGACTGTTGCATCTGAGAAATAAGAGCAGAAATTTCCATCGAGAAAGTCACAATTACAGCCTATATATAATAGCTCGCTCTGTTCTGTTTAGATATATATATGGCAGTTCTCGAATTAGTGAAATACACCTTGGTCAAGATAAGTTCGGAGTGACCTTCGGTAGTCGCTGCGCGTACGGAGTTCGGAAAGACCTTCGGTAGTCGCTGACCTAACGGTAGTCGCTGCGCGTACGCGGACGGAAAATTTTGTACCTCACCTATTTGAGAACCGCTATATCTGCGGGATTAATTGCGATCGCTTAAATCCCTTTTGTAATATTCTTGTACTTAAAATATGCTCTTAATTGATAGAAACTGCGAGAGTCAGACTGTTTTATTTCTTAGTTTATGGCTAGTTCTGTTACGGATCCCAGTTAATTTAACTTGGCAAGAATTCATAAGCAAGAATATCTTGGATTTTATAAGGAAATATTGTGGGAAATATTGACAATCCTGTTTCTTTTTCAGCAGCAATAATAGCTAAGGGATAAGCTTTTTCTTTTATATCTTCAAGAGATGATTTTAAACTAGGATTTTCTGATAGCAATTCTTCCAATTGTAAGCGTTGCTCTTTAATAGTTAATTGCCAACTTCTAGAACGTAAATTAGGTTGAAATTGCCATTTTAACAAGTGCATAATTAAAACTTTTAAGCGATTTTTTAATTGTCTTTTTTCTGACCTCCCCATACTTTCAATTTCTTCGGCAATATTTTCCCAATCTAAAGAATTAATATCCTTATTCCTCAATAATTCAGCTTGTTTCTGTGTCCAAGCATAAAAGTCTATTTCATAGCCTTTAAGATCCATCGTCATTAATCTTGAATAGTCTTGATTTTTGTTAAAATTTATTGTCACAATACTACTTTTGACTCATATTTTGCACCACCACAAAAAACTAATTAATTATCTTCTTAAGAAGGAACTACGGTAACTTCTTTAGTTTCTATAATAGGTTCATCCTTAGAAAAGGTTAATTTATTATCAACGCAATCCACTAGAATTTTATCCCCTTCGGCAAAATAATTTTCCAGTATTTTAGTAGCAATAGTATTCTCTAACTCCCGTTGAATCGCTCTATTTAAAGGACGCGCTCCAAAAGCAGGATCGTAACCAACTTCAACTATGCGGTCAATAGCTGCTTCCGATAGTTGGAGAGAAATTTTTTGTTCTGATAATAGCTTTTCGACTCTCTTAATTTGAATCTTAACAATATCTCGTAATTGTTTTCTTTTTAAAGAATGGAAAATAATTTGTTCATCAATCCGATTAACAAACTCAGGACGAAAATGTTTCATTAAGGCTTGATTAACTCTTTTTTCTACTTCTTCGTAGTTAGTATCATCATCTCCCGAAACATTGAGAATATGTTCGCTACCCACATTACTAGTCATAACAATGATAGTGTTGCGAAAATCTACTACCCGCCCTTGAGAGTCGGTAATACGTCCATCATCCAGCACCTGCAATAAGATATTAAACACATCCTTATGGGCTTTTTCCACTTCATCTAATAGCACTACAGAGTAAGGACGACGGCGGATAGCTTCAGATAGTTGTCCCCCTTCCTCATAACCTACATACCCAGGAGGCGCACCAACTAGACGAGATACAGCGTGTTTCTCCATATATTCCGACATATCAATCCGTACCATCGCATCTTCACTGTCGAACAATAAAGCTGCTAACGCCCTAGCAAGTTCCGTTTTACCCACCCCAGTGGGACCCATAAACATAAATGAACCAATAGGTCTTCCTGGGTTTTTCATACCAGCTCTCGCCCTTCTGATAGCTGCTGCCACTACTGCTACTGCTTCTTCTTGTCCGATAACTCTTTGGTGCAAATGTCCTTCTAATTGGAGTAATTTTTGTTTTTCAGACTCTAAAAGACGACTTACAGGTACACCTGTCCAATTAGCGACAATTTCCGCGATGTCAGATTCAGTTACTTGTTCTCTTAATAATGCTGTTTCTTGGGTTTGAATTTCTAATAACTTAGCTTCTTTGGCTTCGATGTCCCTTTGTAAAACTTCTAGCTTGCCGTATTTTAACTGGGCTGCTTTATTTAGATCATAAGCTCTCTCAGCTTGCTCTACTTGTAAGCGGAGTTTTTCTTCTTCTTCTTTAAGAGTATTGATTTCATCAAGTAATTCTTTTTCTGATGTCCATTGGGAAGATAGCTCTTTTTGTTTCTCTTCTAGCTCCTTAATTTCAGCTTTGATACGTTCTAATCTTTCTTTCGATGCGGGGTCCAATATCACCATGCCAGGACGAGTACTTTTATTTTCCTGTTCTAGGGATAGCTTTTCCATTTGTAGCTGCATTACCCTACGGTCGATTGCCTCTAATTCTACAGGTTTAGAGGTAATCTCCATCTTAAGTTTAGCTGCTGCCTCATCCACCAGATCGATCGCCTTATCGGGTAGAAATCGATCTGTAATATAGCGATGGGATAAATTAGCTGCTGCCACTAAAGCAGAATCTGTAATCTTAACCCCATGATGCACTTCGTATCTTTCTTTGAGTCCCCTGAGAATAGAAACTGTATCTTCCACACTCGGTTGCTTGACATAAACCTGTTGGAAACGCCTTTCCAAGGCTGGGTCTTTTTCGATATTTTTGCGGTACTCATCGAGGGTAGTTGCCCCAATACAACGCAATTCACCGCGAGCTAACATGGGTTTAAGGAGGTTTCCTGCATCCATCGCCCCCCCACCTTCTCTGGCACCAGCACCTACTACAGTATGGACTTCATCAATAAATAAAACAATTTGTCCCCCTGAATCTGTAACTTCTTTGAGAACATTTCTCAGCCTGTCTTCAAATTCCCCTCGATATTTCGCCCCTGCAATGAGACTCCCCATATCTAAAGATATTAACTGACGATTTTTGAGGGATTCTGGTACATCTCCGTTGACAATACGCTGCGCCAATCCTTCCGCTATGGCAGTCTTCCCAACTCCAGGTTCACCGATTAAAACAGGATTATTCTTAGAACGGCGGGAAAGAACCTGAATAACCCTTCTTATTTCTTCATCTCTCCCGATTACTGGGTCTAATTTCCCTGCTTTGGCTTCTTCAGTTAAATCTCTACCGTATTTTTCTAAAGCCTGATACTGTTCTTCCTGATTTTGTTCAGTGACTTTTTTGGTACCTCGAATCGATTTGATAATCTTCTCTAAATCTTGAGATTCGAGATGAAAACTTTTAAATATGCGCTTACCAACTCTTCCATCTTCGGAGAATGCTAAGAGAATATGTCCAACAGAAATATATTTATCATCCCAACTACTGCGATAAGCTTCAGCTCGGTCTAACATTTTATCTAAAGCTTGACCTAAATATAGTTGAGAACCTCCGATCTTCGGCTGACGATGGGTAAAAGATTCTAGCTGTTGTTTGAGACGAGGAATATCAACATTAGCCTTAGTCAGTATGGTAGCAGCTAAACCTTCTTGCTCCAATAAAGCTAAGATAATGTGTTCTACTTCTAAATTTTGATTTTGAAACTGTTTGGCTATTTCTTGTGATTTAACAATTCCATCCCATGCTTGCTCGGTAAACTTACTAGAATCGGTTGGCTGCATACTATGAAGTTACTTACTATAAATTGCTTCTTATAAAATTATTGTAGTCGTAAGTATAGCAAGGTTAGGAATCATTTATCTTGGGTTAAAAAATTTACTAGGATACTTCATCACAGGTTAAATGTACTCTGGCTTTTGAAGACAGAGATTATTTCAACTTTGTCAGATTCTTATTTAAAAACCATTCATAACCTTTTTTCAGTTGGTTTTTAGCATCATTTTCCACAATGCTACCATGAGCCATAATCACTCTTTGGAAATCCCAACTCAAGATTTTTTCTACAGAGGCTTGCACTTTTTCTCTGTCTTCGATAACTAATTTTTCTAACACTGAGGGTTGAAGAGTATCATAACTACCCATAATTTTTGCTCCTAACTGAGTCAACCAAGGAAAAGTCCGATCAACACGGTGATTGGATATGCTCTCTGACCGAGAGCATCCCTCACCGTCAAAGTTAAAAGCTGTATCTGTCAGAATCAAGGTTTTACTGGCTGGATGATAAAAAACTACTTCATTTAAGGTTGCAGCTTGGGTAATCATAGAAACTCGAAATCCAGCAAATAAAATATATTCAAGCTCTGATCCAAAATCAATTTCGTCCTCAAAAAAGACTTTATCTATAGCAATTTCTGGCTGTTTATCTGTCAATCCTGGTACTACTAATACTTGTGCTTGAGGATAAATATTTTTGGCTTCTTGAAGATATAAATAGTGAAAAAGATTAGGAGCAATAATATATTTTACTGTGCCTAATTTCGAGATATTTTCTTGAGTTTGTGATTCTAACTTAATTGGAGAAATCAGGATAATGCTATTTCCTACCAAACGAATCACCGTCATTCTTGTACCAACTTCCAAACCCCAATACTTAAAAGATTGGTCTTGAACCCAAATATTGCGATCAATTTCTCGTAACCTTTGATTATTTAATATCATCTGATTGAAGCAACTGTAAATTCAAGGTACTGGTTTTTTGTTTCAATAAATCCCAAAGTTTAGCACTATTAAAATCCTCAATGACCATACTGGCTCCAAGCTTTAATAGTACCCCTGGTTCATGACTTGAGGAAACCCCAATAGTATAAATCCCAGCGGTAACAGCCGAGGTAATTCCAGCAGGGGAATCCTCAAATGCGATCGCATTTTCACTTTTTACACCCAAACGATTTAAAGCTAACTGATAAGGCGCAGGATTGGGTTTTCCTGGTGGTGCATCCTTAGCCATAACTACTACAGGAAAAACATCATTTAGCCGTAAGTTTTCCAGCATATATTTAGCATTTTCCTCTGGGGCGTTAGTAACTACAGCTTTCTTTAGACCAGCTTTATCAGTAAATTTGAGTATTGTATCCAACCCAGGCATTGGATACAATATTTTAGCTAAGTTGCGATATTTTACTTCTTTTTCGATCCCCAATTGCCATTTTTCTTCTGGAGATAATTGAGATAGGATATCATTCGTTATCTGGGCATTAGTTTTACCAGAGATATGCTGTCGATAGAAAGCCTGATCTATATTCATGTTGTACTGAACTAAGATATCTTGCCACACTGCAAAATGTATTGGGTCAGTGTTAACTATTGTGCCATCTAAGTCAAAAAGTATTGCAGATAACATTAAAGCCAGAATTCTCGTCTATGATCAACAAGACCGAAAGCATCTTTTACGGTCGATCTATATTATTAACATTTATGGGAAATAATTTCTCGTTAATTTTATGGATCAATTAGTTTCCTGTTGATCTTTCATCGTTCATTGTTAGTAACTGCTCACTCGTACAAAAGTTCTTCAAAACAGAGTTGTCCAACTTCAATTAACTCATTAGAAGCATTTTCATCGGTTTCTGCTGAGGTATTGAGTTGTTGAAATTCTGCCAGAGTATATTTTTGCTGGAATTCTCTAAGAGTACAGCGACAAAGTTTCTGAGCATCAATTTCTTCTAATCCCTCTTTGACGGAAGTTTTCTGACAATTTTGTAAATATTTTTGGCTATATTCTGGAGGATATTCTGTAACAGCTTTCTTAGTAGGTGCTGCTACTGCTCCTAAAGATGTCAGAGTAGCAAGAGATAATGGGATAAAAAAATTCCAGATTGGTTTAATCATCAGCAATATTATATTTATTTTGTTGTGATTGTTGATGCTGTTGAGCCCCAAAAAGTTCCGCGAGGACTCTCAATTCCTATTAGCTAGATAGTTTCAAGAATTGCTATAATCCCATTGATTAATGCAAAATTACTCTATCGACTTGTGACAAAAGATTTAATTGATGGCATTTTTAATGCTATGTTGAGCGTTACTCAACCAGATATTCCCAACTGGGTTACTACACTGTTAATGTACTTCATGAGTTCAATAACTCCTAAGTGCTTCAACAAAATTACTTACACACTTTAGTAATATATAAAAATCTCTCTAATTCTTTTCTGTTGCCTATTGCCTGTTCCCTTTCTCAACTATGTAATTTATTTTGTGCGACTACTCATAACATTTATCATTTAACAATTATGAAAGCTTGGTTAGTTAGTGTCGGAATTTTATTTGTTTTAGTAGAAATTTTTTCTTGGGTAAAAAACTTTATTTTGCCTTTACCAGTTTATATTTTAGCAGGAGCTTTTATCGCGATCGCATCTAACTATGATAAAGGAATCATAGCTATCTTTCGTCAAAAAACAGCAGAATCGAACGATATCATCACTCAAACAGCATCTCTAATCGAAGAAAGAAAAGTAAGAAACCCAGCAGAAAAGAGTAGAATTTTGGTTAAAGATTCGAGATATTAAGGTTGAAGAATTAATTTTTATCTCCAATAAAAATTAATTGGTAGAAATTGGTTATTTGTCAATACAATATAAAATTAATTCTGGGAATATCACAAATTTACAAAAATTTGCAAAAATACAGGTTGCGTCAGAAGTAACCATATTGTATGGTTACATTAACCTACTTTTTCAGTAAGTATAGTAGCAATTCTCATTTTTTTCTACTAAAATACGCTTTAAAAAGTATCAAAGTATTGAATTGGCTAACGAAGCAATTAGATTTTGAGGCACTTAAATCCGCAAAGTAGTGAGAATCATTCTCGTAATGTAACGAGAATTGCTGGTAAAACAGATTTTATCCCACATCAACAACCTAATTAAGCCAAACTTATGCCAGGAGATTTTTCATGAACACCCCTAAAAATACCTCTATCCCCACCCTAACAGCGGGCAATCTTCTCAGAGGAGAAGATTGGGGATTATGGGAACGTTTTATTCCCGAGCAAATACTCGATGGTGATACCGCCGAACAGAGGATTGCCGAGATTCATTTTCGACGCTACGAAACTGCCCTGAACTATCTCAAAGATAAGCGAGTTCTCGACATTGCCTGTGGGACAGGATATGGCACGCAAATGTTGGCTTTAGGATGTCTTCTCTGTTAGTGATCGCTAAGAACTGAATTGGTAAACTCGCTGTAATCCTTAAAGATAATCATAGTAAAGCTTTTAGGCTTATTAAAATTTAGTTTACGAATCAGCCCTAAATGTAGATTACACCTAATGTAAAAAGTACTACAGGTAAAAAATAAGCCAACTGTCAGTCAGATATCAAACGATTTAGCTAATTGTTTATCTCATTCAAGGAGATCGGCATGAGAACCATTAAAGGGAAAACTGTTCTGTTAACAGGAGCTTCACGAGGACTAGGGCTATTGATTGCCCGCGTACTGGCCCAAGAAGGAGCAACTATAGTGGGTGTGGCTCGCTCCTCAAAAGGGCTAGAGCAATTCTGTAGCCTCCTTAATGGTAACGCAATTGCCATTCCTTTCGATCTCAGCCGTGTTGAAGAATTGCCCATTCTTGTGCAAGAGGTCAAACACTTAGCGGGATCAGTTGACATTCTTATTAATAACGCCGGAATTGAGAAATATCGAGCCTTTACAGAATATTCTTTAGCGGATCTCCAGGCTGTCTTGTCCATTAATCTTGTGGCTGCGATGGAGTTAACCCGCCTGATCCTGCCAGAGATGTTACGCCGAGACAGTGGTCACATTGTCAATATGGCTTCTTTGGCAGCCAAAAAAGGCTCACCCTACAACAGCATCTATTCAGCAAGTAAAGGGGGTTTACTGATGTGGACCGATACGGTGCGTCAAGAATTGGTCGGGACTGGGGTGGGCATCTCAGCGATTTGTCCAGGTTATGTATTACACGTGGGGATGTCTGCGGATACTGGTGTCCCTATATCCCGCTTAGCAGGGGCTTCTCAACCCTGGGTAGTTGCTAAGGCAGTGGCGAAAGCCATCCAACACAACCAAGCAGAGAGGATCATCAATCAAGATTTTATCACAGAGGGCTTTACGAAACTCTTGTTTATGATTGCCCAATTTTCTCCCCGATGGGTCGATGCTGTTTATCAATTGATGGGCATAGGCAAGCTTAACCAACGGCGGATACAGGCTCAAACGAAAGCTGCAAAGTTTGCCAATCCCAAAAACGATTGTACGAAAAATTGATTGATGTTGAGGATTGGACTTTGGACAAATCACCTACTGATACCAAGTTATACCGTTTTCATTTAGCTTGACTACAGATAATTGACGCGGAGACTTAGGGAAAGGAGTCCTAACCCTAAAGGGTACCGCTTCGCATAAGGATATATCGGCAGGTGTCCCGCAAGGGTATACCGCTTCGAGACCGTAGGGAATCCTTTAGGGCATATATCCCGTGGGACACCTTCGGATAACGCGGAGAACAATTTGTAGCAGTACTTTTTGAAATTGGTATTACATTCAAAGGCGTAACTTTCAACACGGAGACAGGGAGAAAAAACCATCCCTCTATAAAAGCCTACCATCTTCGATCCGAATAATGCGGTCAGCAATATCTAAAATGCGGTTGTCGTGAGTAACCATTAAGATAGCTGAACCCTGTTCTAATGCTAGTCGCTGCATCAAATGAATCACATCTCGACCTGTTTTACTGTCTAAAGCAGCAGTGGGTTCATCAGCTAAGATCAGTTTAGGATGATTGACTAAAGCACGCGCAATAGCAACTCTCTGTTTTTGTCCTCCCGATAAATGTTGGGGATAGGATTTACAGTAGTCTCCTAACTTAACAGCTTTCAACATTGCCTCTGCCTTAGCACGGGCTTTTAGATTAGTAATAGTTTTGTTCAGTTCAAGAGCTATTTGTACGTTCTGTTGGGCTGTTAAAAACTCCAGTAAATTGTGACCTTGAAAAATATAGCCAATTCTACGACGTACCTGGACTAGTTGGTTAGACTTAGCACCACAAAGTTCTTGACCAAGAAATTTTAAACTCCCTTCTCGAATGGAGCGTAACCCACCAATTAAAGTAAGCAAAGTTGTCTTTCCTGCTCCAGATGGTCCTGTAAGAATGACAATTTCTTTAGATTTTATTTCCAGATTAATATCTAATAATATTGGTTTACGTAAGGCTTTTTTACCAAAGTAATAGTTTAGATTTTTTATAGTAAGAATAGATTGGAGTTTATCTTGTTTTTTATTGGTTGAAATATTTTGTATCAATTGACTAGATTGTGTATCTAATATCTTTAAATTGAGTTGATTATTCAATTAATCTAAATCTCCAGTTGTAGGCGATCGCTAAAATAAAAGAAAGAGAAAGTAATAACCAATAATTTGATTTTTTTAGCTAAAACTTTCTCAGTAAATTACTAACTATCATTTAGGTTTGGCTCTAATTTTGCTATTGATCTTACACAAAACCAAAGAAACCTGCTAGGAAGGCTAAAGTGCCAATAGCAGAAGGATTAGCAAGCTCAGTAACATCAAGTCCGAAAACTTCAACCTCTGGCAACCCTGTTGAATCAGCTTCTACCTCAACTATATCGCCAACACCGACTTCTACTACAGTTTCAGCGAAAGGAGCGATTTCTAGCTCTACTTCGCCGACTTCTACTACAGTTTCAGCCAAAGGATCGACTTTTAGCTCTACTTCGCCGACTTCTACTACAGTTTCAGCCAAAGAATCGACTTCTAAGGTTACTAACTCATTGCTAATCTTAATATCTGTTGTATCCAATAACATACTCATTGTTTGGTAACTCCATTATGATTGTTTTCATGTGTTTAAGCTGTCAATTAAGCCAATGCAGACACAAAGACCTCTGGCAAAAATATTTTTAAATGAAAATAGAATGAACAAGAAATTTATGTTGTTGGAGCTTCTATTTTCAAGACAGGTCTAAAGAGCATAATTTGGCTTTAAATAGAATATAGATAGATAAATTTTTAGGTGGCTACCACCTCCTTAATTCAATAAACTTTTTTTTAAAAGATTTCTGCTGGATCGACAGAACGTAATTTTTGAATTGCTAAAATGCCTGAAATAATACACATTAAAAACACTGAAAAAAATACATTTAAATTTTTATTTAAAGTCATAATTACTGGTAAATGAGTGGCATTTTCTGCCACATCATAGAGTAAAGCTGAACAGATTATTCCAGGTATGTAACCCAAAATAGCTAAGATAAATGCCTGTTGAAATACAGCTATTAATAAATATTTGTTAGTAAATCCAATTGCTTTTAAAGTGGCATAGGCAACTAAGTAATTAGAGATATTGCTATAAAGAATTTGATAGGTAATACCGATACCAACTACAAAACCCATAAAAACCATAAGTTTAAAAATAAAGCCAATAGGAGTTCTTAAATCCCAATATTTTTTTTCCAAATCAATGAACTCGTCCAAAGTTAAAACTTTGACATCTTTAGGTAAACTAGCTATCAAATCAGCTTGAACTTGTTGAATGTTTGCATTGGGTTTAAGGTTAATCAATCCTAAATCTATTTCGTCAACCTTACGGTCAGTAAAAGTATTAAGAAAAGTCGAATAGTTGGTAATTAAATTACCATCAACTCCAAAGGAAGGACCAATGCTAAATAAACCATGTATTTTAAATCTTCTGGCAAGTTTTATTTCATTAAAAGAAGCAATTTCTAGTTTTACTTCTTGTTTGTGATTAAATTCCTGTACAATGGGTCCAAATTCAGGACGTGAAGCACTATCAAATAAAGCAACATCAGGAAGCTTAATTTTATCTAAGTTTTGATTAATATCTGGGAGTTTAAAAGTTACTTTTCCTGGATCAATTCCAAGTACAAATATCGAATATTTTTGTCCATTTTCAATATTTTTTAATTTGCCAAATTGGAAATATACAGGACTAATCGAGGCGACGCTTCTCAAGGCAGGAGCTTGATATAGACGAGTTCGGGGAAAACTTTGTTGGGCAGTTAGAGATTTATATTGAGAACTAATTAAAAACAAATCTCCCTCCAAAGCCTCATTTATTCTTACTGCACTGTCAAATAAGGCATCTTGAAAACCTAATTGCATAAACAGCAAAATAACGACAAAAGAAATACCCCCTAAGGTAGCGAGAAAGCGAACTTTGTGGTGAATTAATTGAAACCAAGCGATGGGGATATAGAGCAGCATAATTAGTTAGTAGTTAGTGGTTAGTCGTGAGTTGCTACTGATTACTTACTAAAGTTGAATTACTACTTGTACCTGTAAGTTGCTTAAACTGGCTACTCGCGCGCTGGATTCTGGAGCAAGACGAATTTTTACCTCAACTACTTTGTTGTCGGTATCTGCTAGAGGATCAGAATTAAACACATCTTGACGAGATACTTTTAACCCAATTTCGGCAACTTTGCCTTGGAGTTCCTCAGAGAAAGATGCAGCGGTAACAGTGGCTCGTTGACCGATTTTTAATCGTTTGATATCGGTTTCATAAACTTCGGCAACTACATACATTTGTTCTGTTTTACCGATTTCTGCAATTCCTCGATTGCCGATAACTTCTCCTGGACGCACCTGAACTTTTAACACTTGACCGTCAATAGGCGATCGCACTTCTGTAAGTTCTAAAGTTGCCTCTGCTTGCTTAACCGCAGCTTTGGCTTGTGCTAGTTCCGCTCTTGCTACTTGTACATCTTCCGCTCGAACTTCAGCAATACTTTCGAGTCTAGCTTTGGCTTCACGGCTCTGAACTTTAGTCGTTTCAATGGTTCGGTTTAAGGTTTCTTGAGCTTCTTCTAGTTGTCGTTGAACCGTCTTGACTCTTAAGCGTTTTGCATCTCGCTCAGAACTAGAAATAGCTCCTTCTTCGTATAGCTCTTGACGGCGACGATCTTCTACTTCAGCATTTTCCAATTCAGCTTCTAATCGAGCCAGGGTTGCTTGTTGGGTAGCAATTTGACCACGTAATTCAGCTTCTAAACGGTTAATAGTAGCCTTTTGTGCGTCGATATCTCCTTGTTTTGCTCCTGCTTTAACTCGCTCTAGATTAGCTTGGGCTATTTGAACATCAGCCTTGGCACTTTCTAAAGCAGCTCGACTACGGTTATGGCTATCTAGAATTGCCACAACTTGACCTTGCTGTACTTTATCTCCTCGCTCAACTAAAAGTTTTTCGACTCTTGAACCTTCGGCTGCGGAAGATACTGATAATTGAATAATCTCTCCTTCTGGCTCGATCCTTCCCAAAGCAGAAACTGCGGTAGGCTCAGGAAGAGAAGGTGTAATTGATGATTCCAGAACCGACTCGCTGGCTTGACCAGAGATATCTGGCTTGAATACAGCGATCGCTAATCCAGATATAATTAGAGTAGCAATTCCGATTATGGTCCACATCAAGGTTCGCAAACCGAAGGATGTATCTTTTAAAGTCAAGGAGCTCTCGCTCTCGATTGTAGCTTCGATCTCTCCAGTCTCTTCAGTTAACGCTAAAGTCGGTTTTGATTCGAGATCTGGCTTGAAAGTAGTAGGCAAATTTGGTTTTGAAATTTCTTCTGGCTTGAAAGTAGTAGGCAAATTTGGTTTTGAAATTTCTTCTGATCTTAAAGGGAGATCATCCCCTGGCAGTTTCGGCCGAGCAGAACGGCGTATGACATTTTCTAACAGTCCGGGGCTAATTTGGCAGTAGCCTTTATTGATGGCTCTAATTCCCTCTATGAGTTCGCGCGCGGGTGTTCCTGTTTTGAGAAAATAGCCTTTAGCTCCTGCTTTGAGACATTCGATCAGATATTGCTCTTTGTTGTAACTACTTAATACCAAAATTTTTGTTTCGGGAAATTGCTCGCAGATAATTCTGGTACTTCTAATACCATCAAGTTCTGACAGCTTTATATCCATAAGAACCACATCTGGTCTTTGTTTGGCTACTAATGCGATCGCTTTTTTGCCACTATCTGTCATGCCTACTACTTCAAAATCTGATTCCCTTTGGAGTATGATGTTGAGTCCTTCGCGGATTATATTTAAGTCATC
Source organism: Xenococcaceae cyanobacterium MO_167.B52 (assembly GCA_030065315.1). GTDB lineage: Bacteria > Cyanobacteriota > Cyanobacteriia > Cyanobacteriales > Xenococcaceae > JASJCP01. The sequence goes on from JASJDB010000015.1 coordinate 19,268, forward strand.
TACGATTGAAATCCGAATTTTATTAATTTCATTCGATTTTTTATATTTATTTGGATAGCCATTTACTTGAGTCATGATTGTAGTTGGCATTTAGTAGTTAATAGTTAATAGTTAATAGTTAATTGCTGATTATTACTTGCTACTTGTTTTTTCTCCCAGCTTTACAAGTGAAACGACTACTTAACTGTTTGTTCTAGGGCAATGTTAAAGAGATAAAGTGCTTGCCACCTAATTCGATTTGTCCTGTTTCACATCCCTCTTGGACTCTGGTGATGAGATAGTCTAAATCTGAAGCAATGACATTAGTGCCGTGATCGGGTTCGATTAAACCAACTAAGGCAATATCATCTCGCTCTGCTAGAGAAGAGAGTCCCAAAAAGTTGAGGACTCCCGATTCATAAGTTCCACAGGGGACAGAAGGATTTTTCACTCCTGCGTAGTATTCACCAGATTTGAACCAATCCGCAGCAGGATAACCGTGGAAATGGACGATGGGCGCACCATTGGCGATTAATTTTGGTACATATAAAGCTGCTGCTAGAGCGATCGCAACCATCACATAGACATCGTAAGAAGGTTTGATATCAAGCTTTTGAGAGTCAACCCCTTGAGGAAGTTGCAGTACTAGTTTGTCTGTTAAACCAATTCTAATAACGTCCTGTTCTAAACTCAAATTGGTTTTATTAGAGCCAGAGCGAGAACTCACTAGCCAGAGGTCAGGGATTTGCTGAAAGACCAGTTTTTCTCCAATTTGGGTTTTGAGGTAACGTCTGCCGATATCATTGCGCCGAACTTCATCCTGACTGAATCCTGCCACAGGTAGTAATTTTTCCCAGTCTGCTGCGCTTATTTCTCGCTCGCCAATATATTGAGGGGCTTCTATGTAGGCGACAAAACCATAAGATACACCAGTTCTACCATTGACAATAGTGCTAACAATATCCCGATGAGACTTTCTGGCAATCGTTTTACTAAGCTGAGAACCAGGGGGAAATAAGCCAGTTTTTGCCAGTTTTTGACTTAAAGTTACTAATTTTTGGGCATAAGTAGATTCGGTGGGAGCATATTCTCCCAGTTCAAATCGGCTCAGGGGTAAGGGCATGATGGGGACATAAATTTTCGGAACCAGAGAATTGAGAACAAAGCGGTCAATTTCCTGGCGGGCAAAAATTGAATCGGAAAGATTCATATTTAAAATGGAAATCTTTTCTGAGGAAACCCCAATGAAAAGCTCCGAAAAAGTCCGAATTAAAGTATTTAAACCAATGCCTATTTTTTGCTGATAAGGTAGTTGGGGATCGACAAATTCACGGTCTAATTCCGAGAGAGTAATAACTTGAGTATTAGTTGGGTCTTCAACATATTTTGCTGCGCCCTCTTCCGCCCAGCCGATGATCTGGGCAATTTTCAATACAGAGAGTTTTTGCTTGTTTCCTGCAAAGCGACAGTATAGTTGATAGATTTTTTCAGCGACAAATTGCTTGGCTCTACTTAGGATAGTAGGTGGTCTTTCCACATCAATTACTGCCTGAATGCCTGTTTTTACCACGAGGGTCTTGATTCTTTTTTGCCACCACTTGAGCAACGGAATTGTGATGTCGTACTGTAACTCTTTTGTGGCTTGCTCCCAAGGAACTACGGTAACTTGATTATCTTGAAGTTTGAGTTTTAGCTCGTTCCTAAATTGTGAAACTACTTCTTTACTGTACCCTGGAGGTAAAGGTCTAAAAGTCACGGCTAACTTTTGAGCCATCACTCTAGAATCAACTACAGGGGGCTGATACTGAGTGGTTAACTGCTGGCTAAATCCGCCAATTAAACCACCAATAGTCTGAAGGGTTAACCCATTACCACAAGAAACAGAAGGAGAGCTAACAGAATCATTGTTATTTAATTGCTGCAAAAACTTCAGGATTTCCGTCTTATGGGTAGCTAATTCAGATCGCAGTTCTGGGGTAATTACCCCTTTAGGAGAGCGAATACTTAACTTGTCCTCATTAGCGGACACTTGAACTCCTTGCTGATTGAGTTTGGTTAAAAGCTCCAATGTGTTCATTTTTTCTTTCTCTTGAAACAGAATCTAACTACTGTGGGGTGATTCTCGTACGCGGACGAAGGGAGCGAACCTCTTCGCCCCCATATGATTTAAATTTCCAATATTTCGGAATCTTCTAATTCTTCGGCTAAACGCTCTGCTAGACTTTGGATTGTGGGATAGTACCAAAGAAGCCTAGGTGATAGCTCAAAAGCAAACTGTTTTTCGGCTCTACTCACTAGCAACATGGCTTGGGCGGAATCTAAACCATAGTTTTCAATCGGTTCTTGGACATCAATCTCATCAGGTTCAACTCCTAGCTGTTCGGATATGTTTTCCACTAGCCAAGTTTTAATTGTTTCTACGCTATAAGTTGTATTTAAAATTCGCTGAGTCATAGTTAAAGTTCTGAGGTAAAAGGAACAGGATGATATTGATTATAGCGATCGCTCAATTGCAGACCTTGTAATTTCAAACTCTGCATCCGATACAAATAGGCAGTTCCCGTGAGCATATGTAATGCCACATCAACTACTCTGCGATTTTGGGGTTCGGCAAGGTAAGAACCCCGAACCCAATCGTTAAAAGCTCCCATAGCAGGACCACACCAAATTTGATAATCCATTTCTCTGCCTTTTTCTCCAGAGTTTGACCAACGGGAAGATAAGCCTAAGTACCAGCGAAAAATTAAAGCCATCTTCAGCTTGGGATTCTTCTGGGCTTTGGCTAATTTATCGGGATTACGTTGGGATAGATAGACGGTGGTATCTTGCCAAACAGCTTCGAGAGGTCTACGAAAAATCTGTTTTTCGATCTTCTCTCGCTCTTGGGTCGGAATAGCTGCGATGGAGTCATAAGCTTTATAGAGGTCGAAGAGTTTTTGCGCTCGTAAGGGAAACATGGAACCTCGTTTCAAGACTTGTAGTTTCACCCCCATCTCAAACATATCAGCAGCAGGAGCCATCATGACATCGTGCATTTCGGCGGTTGCTAGTAACTTTTTGGCATGGGTTGAAGTTCCCGCCTCCAGACAAGATTGATTAACTGAACCTGTTACCACATAAGCAGCACCCATCATGTAAGCAGCTAATGCGGATTGAGGGGTAGCAATTCCCCCAGCTACACCCACTCGGACAGGGTTGGAGTAATTATATTGCTGTTGAATTGTGTCTCTCAATTCTAAAATCGAAGGTAACAGACATACCAAAGGGCGATTATCCGTATGACCACCAGAATCTGCTTCCACGGTAATATCGTCCGCCATTGGTACTTGGGCAGCTAACTTTGCCTGTAACTCAGTAATTAATCCTTGTTCTAGCAATTCTTGAACCATTTTGGGGGGTGCTGGTTGCAAAAACTTGGTTGCTACTTCCCTTCGAGAAATTTTGGCGATGACTTTGTGGTTGATTTGAATGCGATCGCCATTTAAAGCCAGTCCAGACAGACGATAATAGACAATATGGGGAGTTAAATCAAGAAAAGCTGAAGCTTCGACCACATTAACGCCATATTTAACATATAAATCTATTGTTCCCCGTTCCATTGCTGGCTCACTGGGATTGTGGAGCAAATTTAAAGCATAAGGACCATTGGGAAGAGCCTGCTGAATGCGTTGAATAGCTGCTTCTACTCGCTTGAGACTTAAGCCCCCTGCACCAAAGGAACTTAAAATTTGTTGTTTGCCTAAAGCAATCACTAATTCCTCCGAAGCAATCCCTCCAGCCATTGCCCCCGTAAAGTAGGTGTACTTAACACCGTAAAATTCGCGAAAATTGCGATCGCCTAACTGTTCTTTGGGTAAAGGTGGGACAGCCATCAGCAATTGAGTTTCTGGTTGCTGAATCCAATAATCTTCGTTAGTTACACCAATTTTTCCTGAGGTTTTTACAACATAACAAGGTTGGTCTAAATTTAGCAATTTAGCTTTGATACTTGCTTCATCAAAAGCAATAGAATTTTTCTTACTTTCTTGATCAAAACCTGAATAATTATTGTAATTATTTTTTATATTTTCAGTACTAATCACTTATTACCTCTTTGTAATTTTTTTTGCTTTTTTTGGTATATTGTTGCTCTACTAACTCTAATTTTAGTGAAAGAATATTACTAATTTGACTTAGGTTTTCTTGACGAGACTGCAAAAAATTAGCGTGGATTTGGGTGATTTTAGAATTCCCCTCTGCTAGTTTTTGCTTGAATATGATATCACGATTATTAGAGGTTTTTTGAGATAAAACACTATGTTTTTTAGTATTTAAAGGGATTTCAAGTTTGGGATTGGGAATCTTTTCCTTGACTTTTGTCTCGAATTTTTCAAGCTCTTTTTGAGGATTATTAACTATATCTAGTTTTTTTTGAGAAATGTCTGAATTGGATTTTAAAGATGTTAGGTTATCGGTATTTTTGTTCTTAATAACTACTTTTTGTTGTTTAGTTTTAATAGTAGCAATATTTTCATTAAATGCAATATTTTTTGTTCCTTTGGTTATTTTTGCAGTTTGATAATTATTATTGATTGGTGACTTTTGACCACTGTCTTTAAAAGCTTTTTTAGGAGAAAAACTGCCATAATTAGCAATATTTGAAGCTAGACTCTGTTCTTGCTCATACAGAGGTGATAAATCTAGTTCGACACGATGACTCAAAAGCTTAGCTAAGGCTTTGACCAGAGAAACATGGTCGTCTATGCCTCTGCGATGGAGGGAAACCGTTAAATGTTCTTGAGGCTTCAGGATTTCCCTAATCCAGCGAGAACAATTACTTCCTGCACCTACTTCAATAAAAATGCGAAACTCATCCTGATAAACTCGGTTAACTAAACGGGAAAAATCAAGCTGCTCACAGAGGGTTTGACTGATGATTTCAGCGATTTTCTGACGGTTAAAATTAACTGGTTCGTAGTGAGCAGCAGAATAAAAAGTAGTTGTGAGATGATTTTGTAGGGGTAAAGTGTTGATTCGTACCAGTTCTTCATACTCCGAGTCCATAATAGGACAGTGGATGACATGGTTAAAAGGAGCGCGGAAAGCATCGCAGTTGAGGTCTTCAATTACTCTCTTACAAGCACTGGGAGCACCAGCAATCACTACCTCTTTGGGGGTACTAATTTGAGTTAGGAAAACTCGACTTTCTAGTTTCACTCGCTCTTTAACTATGGAAGCTGAAGCCATCAACACATAGGTACACCAAATATCTGACTCAGAATCTGGCAATTGCCAATAATCTCGCACCGCCTCCTTAGAGCCAGCTAAGCGGGTTTGAAACAGGGGTGAGGTGTTTAAGCGATCGCTACTTTGACCCATATCAGTCCACACTCCCTGAGCGTACATCGCGCTGATTTCCCCTAAGCTATAGCCGAAAATCCCTTTAGGCTGTATTTGGAAGTAATCTCTTAAAACTGCGGTCATTAATCCAGCAAAGCCCATTTCTGATTCCAGCATTGCTAGGGGATCGCTCATTAATTTAGCTTCTGAAGCCTCTAGTTTTCTCCTCGATAGTTGCTCCCAACTTCGGGGATAGAGGAGTCTTTCCAGTTTTGCCAAACGGTTACGAGTACTTTGAATTACTGGATCATCGAATAATTTGGGAAAGATGCGAAATAAATTTCGCCCCAAGCCAAGATGGGCGTTATAAGCCCCTGGATAGACGTAAGCAACCTTGCCTTTTCTCCCTTGAGGATTGAGAGTAAAGTAGCTACCTGTAGGAGTTTGCCAATCTTTTTCGGTAGCAAAAGCCTGGTCAATACCTTTAACAGCCCGTTCGATTTCTCGCAGTAAGTCTGATTTGGTTTTTCCCAAAATCGCTAAAGCATAAGGATAGTGGGGATATTTTTGATAGGTAATAAACGTTTGCTGGGCAGTCAAAGATAGAGAATCACTAGCTTCGATGGCTTGCTGAAGAGTGCGAAGTTGCTGGTGTAAATTATTGCGATCGCTGCCTGCTAGGGGGAACAGATAAAAAGAGGTTTGTTCTAGATAGGAACTCTGGTATTCTTGAGGCTCTGATGCTTCGGTTAAAATCAGATGGGCATAGGTGCTGTGAACCGCAGCAATTCTAGTTGCTCCTGGTGCTAAAAACCAGGGTTTGGATTCAGTAACTACATAGAAAGGATTATTGTGCCATTTTGCCTCTTTTGCAGGCGACCACTCAGGAAAAGCCGGAATATAACGATAATAGAGACAGAGTGCAGTTTTAATAATGCTGGCAATTTCTGAGATAACACCAAGATTGGTAGTATTACCAAGAGCGCAGCTACAACTACTCTCAGAAGTTCCATAAGCTGCGATTGCATCTGTGATTCTGGCATCATCTGCGGATACTGTTTCCCGACTGCAAATGTCCAGATAACCGATTGCTGCTGGCTCAATTCCCGCTTGGGCAAAAGCTGCTTCACCAGTTTTTGGGATTACTTCTGAGTCTTGAGAAGAATCCTGAACCACGTTAGTTACAATCTCGGCATAGATCCGATTCTGCTGCTGTTTAGCAGTTGTATCGAGTTGTAAGACTACTGCTCCGATATTAGCTTGACCAGCACTGGCCATGAGTAGCAATGTATCCACTGTGCCAGAAAATAAAACCTTTTGGGCTGTTGCTATCGCCTGAAAAACGGAACTTTCAGGGGTTAAATTGAGGAAATCCCCCACTTTAGGAACAATGGGATTCCTCCCATCATTAGCAACAATAACTGCAACTTTCACCCCTGTAACTAGGTTGGCATCCTCAAGAGCATTGTTTGCTACTTTGATCAGTAGTTGCTCTGTTGGTAAGTGTTCCCGTTCTTCGACACTAAGATGCTCCTGGGATTTTCCTTCATAAATACTCTGTTCCCAAGCCGACAAGGATTCACAATGACCAAAGTAAACATCCATGCCGACAATAGCCAGTTTTGGTTCGGTTGCTAGTTTAATTTCCATCAATGTTAGTTAAGTAATAAAGTAGTCAACAAATTATTTCTTCTTTGTCCCCTCTGCCAGCCAAAATTATCTATTGATTCAACAAATATTTAATTTACCCAGGTGGCAAGGAAATAATAGTTCCCCTTGCTCCCATCATTTGGGAATAAATTTGACCATTTTGCTTGTGGGCAATAACATCCGCTACTACCGCCGTATCGGTTTTGGATTTAATTTCACAAGAAACATAAAAAGTTTCACCAAAAGCAATGGAAGCATACTGTTCATAGTGTGCGATCGCTGAAGGCAAGCAAATCTGTTGATGTAAATACTGGCTCCATAACCATAAGGAGTGAATTTGTACGTCCAAGATATAAGGATTAAAAGTTTGAACTGGAAACTGTCCCTGTACTTGGGATGCTACTGGAGGTAAAGAACACTGGATGGTTATTTTTTCCTCATTACAATTGAGGATTTTTTGAACTCCTTGGAAAGAAGCACCATGAAACAAACTCAACCCACCGCTCTGATAAAAATCATTTTTAATGACCTGTTGTGGTTGGGGGGTTAGATTTAATGACTCATACTGAGGAGAGTCGGGAATCTTTACTTTGAGAACTAGCTGAGTGCTGAAGTGATAGCGGATTTTTCCTGCTTGATTCTTACTCCAAATACGAGCTTCAAATTCTATTTGATCCCTATCTTTGGTAATTTCTGTCAGGTCTAAAATATATTCCTGGGGAATATTGTCTTCAAAAACAATTCCTTTTAGAACTTTGAACTGTTGACAGCCAAAATACTTATAGCCTGGATAAATTTGTTCGCAACTATTGGTAATCCAGGACATCGCACAAGCAGCAGGTAACACGGGACGATTGGCGATCACGTGATCTAGTAGAAAGGGATTAGCAGCTATAGATAGGCGACGGCGAATTTGATAGCTTTTTAATTGGGGATCTATAGCGATCGCTGAAGGAGTCAAAGGGCTACCAATAATAATTTGGGTATCTTGATTTGGGGTTGCTAGTTCTTCTACTAGCATCTGTGTGCCAACCTCAATAGGAATGGTTTCAATGCCCCGTTCAGCAAAAGCCTGTTTTAATTGAGGGCTAACCATCCCACTATCCCAAGGACCCCAATCAATCGCTACGACTCGACAGTGGGGGTGATCTCGCTTTACTAAATGGGCTGTTTTGTTGAGAATGTCATTGGCAAGGGCATAATCTGTTTGCCCGGCATTGCCATAAAAACCCACTACCGAAGAAAACAGCACTAAATAATCTAGTTGACTAGGATCGACGCAACTGAGTAAATTTCTTAACCCCAATACTTTAGGTGCATAGACGATATCGTAATCTAGCTCAGATTTTTTCTCAATGGGCTTGTCTGCCAGATTTCCTGCACCGTGGATAATGGCAGTGACTGAACCAAGCCGTTCCACAGCTACTGCTAGTTCCGCTGCCAGGGCGGTTTCATCTGTCACATCCACACTGAGATATTCCGCCTTTCCACCTGCGGATTCAATTTCTCGTAAGGTTTGTTCAATTTCTCGTTTAGCTGTGATCGCTTTGTACTCTTTTTGCACCATCACAGGAGTTGGTTTGGTGCCTTGTTCTAGCAAATGCTCTAGAATACGCTTTTTTAATTCCAATTCACTGTTACAGTCTCGTAACCAAGTTGCTTCTGGTTGAGAGATTGAGGAACGCCCCAACAAAATAAACTTACATTGATATTGCCGAGCAACGGCGATCGCTGCTTGGGCGGTGATTCCTTTACCACCACCACTAACTAGACAAACCGAATTGGCATCCATTCCCTTGGTTATTCTTTCTTCAAGACTGATCATTTAAACCCCCATTAAAGTAGTGCGTCCTTTTACCCCATAAGCCACTTCAGCAACTAAACGATTGGGATCGTGTAGTTCTGCCATAATATGTTTTACTGCCACAGATGACTCAAGATCAGGATCAAGGTCAATTGCCCGACAAAAGACTGAGTTCCATTCCCAGCGCAAAGCTTTAGTTAGCCCAAATAAGCCTCCTGCGGTTGCACTAAAGTCACGTTTACCACTCAAACCAAACTCTCCATCGAGATGAGCCACCGTCAGAAAACAACTCCGTCCTTGTTTGGCTGCTTGATTGAGAGAGACTTTGAGATGTTTGGCTAAGAAAAAGACTTGTTTAAGAATTGCTGCTTCTTGTTTCTGATAACTATCATCTTGGGCTTTTTTCAGCGGAGGATGGAGATGAATAAAAGTACTGATTGAGCCGTATTTATTAGCGATCGCCTTTAGTTGAGAATCTATTTCCCTTCCCTCTTCGAGAACAACACGATCAAACCCTTTTGAGAAGGATGTTTCTGGGGTTAAAGAGTGCAGAAAACTCAACATTACTACTTTTGCTCCTTGTTGGGTCAGAGATTGAGCGAGAGGGGCTGCTAAAGGTGATCCATTATCGCTTAAGAGAATAATCTGTCCTGGGGAAAAATCGAACTCTAGCCAATCTGGCTCTGGCAAAACCTTGAGACTAACTGGCGATCGCCCGATCTTCCCTCTTATGACCGACTCACCATTAAATTCGCTGGAGGAGTTTTTTTTTCAGCCCGATCAGCTTGTAGATAGTCAACAATTTGACCAAGAGTCTGAAATTCTGACCCAGACAAATCAAGTTGAAACTCAGGAATTCGCTCTTGCAGTGCTGCTAAAATTTCCTGCCGTTTGATGAGGTCAATGCCTAAATCCGTTGTTAGATTCATCTCTAAATCCAGCATAGAGATGGGATAGCCTGTTGTTTCACTGACCACAGTAAAGAGGGTGTGACCCATCGAGTTGGACTCAATAGAAGGTTGTACAGGGGCTTGAGTTGCTTCTTCTACTATGGAAGTTGACTCAATAGAAGATTGTACAGAGGTTTCAGTTGCCTCTTCTAGAGAATCGGTTTCCACTTTGGCAGTATAAGATTGTAAATAATCAATAATCTGTGCCAAAGTGCTTAATCCTGCTAATTCTTCTAGGTTAGGTTGAGGCAAATCAGGCATTTGCTCTCGCAACCCTCCCAAAATTTCCACTCGTTTAATGGAGTCAATCCCCAAATCTGCCTCTAAATCCATCTCCATCTCTAGCATTTCTGCGGGATAGCCTGTTTTATCACTCACCACCTCAAGGAGGGTTTGACTGAGAGTCGCAACATCAATTTCTGGAGTTGAGGGTGTTGCTACGGTAATAAAGTTAGATAAATCTGGTTCGACTACTTGAGCAGTTTCTTTTTCTGGTAAAGCAATAGTAGTTTGTTGGGTTCCGTTACTATGTCCCTTACCATTGCTGTGATAATAGCCATTCCCATTACCATTGACAGTAATTGGAACAGTGGTCACTTGTAGTTCCGACTCAGTAGTAGGAGCAATCAACTCTGTTACTTGAGAAGGCTGGGATGATGTAATTTCTGTCTCTATCTGACTAATAGGAATCCCACCAGTTAATAGTTGTGAATAGCTTTGCTGGGTTAACTGCAACAGATTTTTGGCATATTCTCCCTGATGATTTAAGTATTGCTCGTGAACTCTCAGAGTATCGGTTTGATGCTCCTGAAACTTCATGAGACTGCGCTCGGAACTTTGAATTACTGCGGTGTGGCTTTGTTGTGCTTCGGGAGTAGTTGACAGATTGAACCACAAATTATTTTGTTGCTGTATCAGTTGGAAAAAGGTTTTAGTGTATTCCGTCTGATGGTTGAGATAGAGCTTGTGAACTTCTAAAGTTTCCTGTTGATGTCGACTAAATTGATTCAGGCTATATTCTAAGCTTTCGAGCACTCTAGGGTAATTAACTTCTAATCTAGGTTGAATCTTAGCTTCAACTGGTGATCCTGTAACTAGGTCTTGAGGTTCTGTAGAGGAATGTCCATTTTGTTGGGCTGTTGTAACCGCAGTTTTAGCAAGTCCATTCTCAGAACTAGATTTGATCTGATGCCCATTTTGCAGTGCTTGTTCAAAACTCATCTTACTTTTTTCCGACTGATAATTGACACTACTTAAACGCACGTTTAAAGGATGTTTCGGAGTTGGGGTTATTTTTGGTGGTAATTGATAGGGGTCAAGATTTTTTAAGGGTAAACCTGCAACAAGTAACTGAACTACCGCCTCTCTCAGTTGATAATCACTATCCTGTTGACGACTGGAATTGAGAGCTATAGCTAGATGAGGGCGATCTCCTAAAATCTCATCTACCAGGTTAGTCAAAATTCTTCTAGGTCCAAACTCAACGAAACAGAACCCACCAGCAGCGTAAATATTTTCAATTTCCTTTTTAAATAACACTCGATTTAGTAAGTGTTGCTTGAGGATTTTTTTGCTAGCTTCTGGTTCATCGGGATAGAAATCGCCAGTTACATTAGTCAGGATAGGAATCTGGGACTTGTTAAAGGTAACTTGATCCACAGCACGGGCAAAAGGTTCTTGAGCATGACCCACCAGGGGAGTATGAAACGCAGCAGATACAGGAAGCAATACAGCTTGATATTCTTGCTGCTGTAAAATCTCTTGAACTTTCAGAATTTCCGACTTAACACCTGCCAAAACCACCTGTTGCGGTGAATTATAGTTAGCAACGGCGACCTGGGGAAATGGAGCGATTATAGCTTCAATTTGGCTGACATCTCCGCTAACTGCCAGCATCGCCCCTGTCTCAGAGCCGGATTTAGCAGACATGGCTTGACCCCTTTCTTTGACTAAGAAGAAGTAATCTTCATCACTAAGAACTTGAGCAGCCCAAAGAGCCGTTAGTTCACCAAAACTGTGTCCTGCAACGAAATCTGGTCTAAATCCCGCCTGTTGTAGAATTTTATATAATCCCACACTCAAACCTGCGATCGCAGGTTGAGCTGTTTCTGTTTGCCGTAAAGCTGTCTCTTGAGCTTCTCTTTGAGCAGAATTGAAGGTAGGAGGGGGAAAAACCCGTCGGGAAATTGCTATCTTACCATCATCAGTAAACAGGCGATCAATCTCGCTATAAGTTTGACGCAGACAAGGGAAATTGATTGCTAATTCCCGCCCCATTTCTAGATACTGAGAACCCTGACCAGAAAATAAAGCAACTACCTTTCCTTCCGTCTCTAAGCCAGTTTGACGATAAAAAATGCCATGGGGATGTTTCCAGTCTTGGGCTTCGGGTTGTCTCTTTAAACAGTTGATCGCTTTTTTGAGTTTATCGGTTGCTTCAGTAAGAGAGGCAGCCACAAATCCCAAACGAGGTGCAGCAGCAGGAATTTCTCTAGCTTTACTTGCTTCTAACAGTCCTTGATAAAACTTTTCCTTTTCTTCCGACTGTAGCTGCTCTAACACTTCTTGACATCTACTTAATAATTGCTCAAAAGTTGCCTCTGTTAACAGTATGACTTGAGCATTGTCATGTAAGCGATAAGAACTATTTTGTTCTGGTTCATATTCTTCTAAAACCACATGATAGTTTGTTCCACCAAAGCCAAAAGAACTCACTCCCGCTCGCCGTGGCGTATCTTCCTTTGTCCGCATCCAAGGTCTAGTTTCCGTATTTAAGTAAAATAGGGAATGTTCAATATCCAGCTTGGGATTAGGTTTAGTAACATTAATTGTTGGCGGTAAAACTTTGTGATGTAGTGATAGGGCGGTTTTAATAAGGCTAGCTGCTCCTGCTGCTGCTTTAGTATGCCCAATCTGGGATTTTACACTACCTAAAGCAATCTGCTCTTGTTCAGAATTATCTTCACCAAAAAAGGTTTTAAGAGCAGTAACTTCTGCGGGATCGCCAGCCATTGTTCCTGTACCATGAGCTTCTATATAGGCAACACTGGTGGGATCAAAACCAGCTTCTTGATAGGCACGATCTAAAGCTTTTACTTGACCTTCAGGGCGCGGTGCATAGATGCTTTTATGACGACCATCACTAGAAGTACCAATCCCTCTAATTACTGCATATATTTTATCTCCATCTCGTTCCGCATCTTCCAGACGCTTGAGGAGCAACATTCCTACCCCTTCTCCTAACATCATACCGTCGGAATTGGCATCAAAAGGTCGAGTTTGCTGACTACGAGAAACAGCAGGAGTTTTACTAAAACACATATAAGCCACAATAGAATTGTCAGTATCAACTCCTCCCGTAAGCATCATGTCTGCACGATAAGAAGTTAATTCTGCGATCGCCATCGATACTGCCCCCAAAGAGCTAGCACAAGCAGCATCAACTACACAATTCATTCCACCCAAGTCAAAGCGGTTAGCAATTCTTCCTGCCACTATATTAGCCAGCATTCCTGGAAAAGCGTTTGGTTCCCAATCTACGTAAGCACTCTTAATTTTGGCAATAATTTTTTGCGTATCTGCATCAGATAGCCCACTACTTTTTAAGGCTTTTTCCCATACTGGATATTGCAATCTAGCAGATAACGGCATAGATAACTGTCTAGCTAAAGCCACACCCAAAATTACCCCAGTTCGCTCCCGATTAAAAGATTTATCTTCATACCCAGCATCAGCAAACGTTTCTTTAGCAATTATTAATGAAAGTAACTGAGAGATATCGGTAACTTCCAGCAAATTGGGAGGCAGCCCGAACTCCATAGGGTTGAAATCAATCTCAGGCAGAAAACCACCTCTTTTACAGTAAGTTTTATCTGGTTTCATGGGATCGGGGTCATAATAATCTTCTACATCCCATCGCGAAGCAGGAACATCGGTGATACAGTCCACCTTCTGGACTATTTTAGACCAGTATTCCCGTAAATTACGGGACTGAGGAAAGACTGATGCCATTCCGATAATCGCAACTGGTGTTTGTTGTAATTGAAGTTTTAATTTGGCTTCCACTTGTTTTTCAGCCGTAGATTGATTGTCAGAAGTCATTTTTTTTGTCCGTACAAGCTCTACAAGAGTTTTTTCTAACTTGTCAACTTCATTTGAAAGCTGCATCAAAGCAGTGCCAAACTTGATAGAATTAGGCATACTACTGTGAATATTTAATTTTCTAAAGATTTACTCTTTATCGTGGTTTTTCATAAGGGAGTTACCATTATCTTTTTTACCATCAATAGCAAAAACAGCTAATTTAAATAGACTCACTTTATCAAAAAAGTCGCAAAATAAAACTACTAAATTAAAAAATATAGTGTTTATTACAAAGCATGAGATACACTTTGCCTGTGTTTTGAAAAAGGGAAAAACAAAAAAGTCTTGTACCTTAAGAGTCTGATGATTCTTAATAAATAACCCAACTCAAAAAGTGGTGTATGAGGTTTTAAAATATTATACTAGCTCTTCCTTTTATTCATCTTATTCATCACAATCAAGGTATCCGCTTAATTAATACCTTTTAGTTACATAGATAATCAAGTCGCTTATTTGAAGTAATCTATTTTTAGTAACTTATTTTAAGTATTGGTATGATTTATAATCTCTAAAAATAAGTATAATCCTTACAGTATAAGGTTTTGAAAAAAAAAAGAACTTATAAAATCATAATTGATGGAGAGAAAATTTAACTAAAAAATGATGATAAAAACCCAACTTATGTAAAAAAGAAACACTTCATATGTAAAAAAAATGACATTTTTTATTGGCGATAAAAATTTAATTTTTGTGACTTTGTATTGAATTGTATAATCAAAGACAGTTTAATATTAACAAGAAGTTTATTATTGAAGTTATGTATTAAATAATTTCGCTTTTGTTTAAAATGTAGCTTTAAAAAAATCCGATAGAAAAACAACTCTATAATCCTGGGCTATTATGATTTTTAATCAACCATATTACTAATGTTAATGGACAGCAACTCTCAACCTTGGAGATGCGTACTTGACCCCTCTCTCGCCCTATCTTATTACGGATCACTCATAGTAAAAAATTTAGGAAAGGAAGTAGAATTATGGATTGCAAGAGAATTGTGGAATATTATCAGAAACACTGACTTTTACCTACACCGACCAGAGTTAATTATTCCTCAACATTACTCTCATGAG
>JASJDB010000016.1 GCA_030065315.1 Xenococcaceae cyanobacterium MO_167.B52
ACGTTCTGATAATTTTAAGTTAGCAGTAACCATGAGTAAAAGCGAACGAGGCGAAATTTGGGCAGGGAGACTAGACCCAGAAATCGATTTATTTGGTGTTCATTTGCCTCGTACTAAACAAGTTCTCAGAGAAAATATACCAGCAAAAAATCTGAGATTTTTTGCTATTTCTACTTTTGGAGTATTAGGTAGAAACGACCCCAGACCCAATCGTATAGATCGGATTGTTAAAGGAGAACCAGCTTCAGTTTTAAGAGAACCCCACCTTTGGCAACCATATAACCTTATTGAACCTCTATACTGGCTTAATAAAAAATAACTTAAATAATACTACTTAAGCAAAATTATTTGTACAGTTCGTTTTTTCCTAATACCCAACACCTAATACCTAACACCTAACACCTAAATACCTAACACCTAATACCTAACACCTAAAACTTACTTAACTAAAAATTATTATGCTTGATTTTTTCAAAGGTAAAACCATTAATAAATCTTTAGAAAAATCTGGAGAACCCAAATCCGTAGATGGAGGAGATATCCGTATTATTGGAGATAAAGGCTCTGGTAAAACAGCTTATATGGCATCTCTAGCTTATTGGCCCAACGCCAATGCTAGTAGTCCCGTTCAGTCTATTACTTCCTATGGAGACCAAGAAGCAGGAGCGGAATTAATAACCAAAGCTCAAAATATTCTTGAACAAGGATTGGAATTAGAAAAAACTGCTTTGAATAGTGATGTAGCAACAGTAAAAGATTATGGCTTGAGTATCGTTCTTAAAGAACAATTTTCCCTGAGAAAGGGCAGTTTTCGCCCCCGAATGGTCAAACTCAATATTAACTGCAAAGATTATGCAGGAGAATTTTTTAGTGATTTGATTTATCGCGTGGGAGATTCTATGCTTGAGGACTATTTAGAAGACTGCAAAGTAGCTACAGGAATTTTGTTTTTGGTTGATGGAACCACCAATCGTAAGGATGCTGAATACGCCCAAGGATTAGACAAGTTTTTCCAAGAACTTGACCGCGCTGAACCAGAAGGAAACACCCGTCGCTTGGCTTTTACTTTGAGTAAATGCGAACAGTCTCAATTATGGGTAAGTCGTCATCAACCCCAAGAACTAGCCCAAAGACGCTTTCCTTTAGTACACAAAAAATTAACCGCTTGGCAACAAATGAATGGTGGAAAAGTTGACTACTTTACTACTTCTGCTTTCGGAACCCTAGGGCGTAACTATCCCGAACCAAATTCAATTAAATTAACCAAAAATCGTGATGGTACAACTTCTATCATTAGAGATACTAAGCGTTGGCGACCTTTCGGTTTAGTATCTCCCCTATATTGGCTCTGTACTGGTAAACGTCATCAAAAATTAGATGAGGATTAAAGCTATGAATTCAATGATAGAAATTCAGGAATTTAGTACGGGGATTGAAATATTTGGCACTCCTGATAATTGGGTTACTGGCGGATTTACTGGTAACTATCTTAATTCAACCCTGGAGTCTGTTCCCAGTTCAGTTCAAAATGCCATTTCTAGCCAATATTTTGCCGTCGCCGAGGGTACATCCAGTAAAAAACCTGTAGTTATTGGTCGAGAAATATCTGACTGGTCAGTTTTAGTAACAGTGATTAAAGGAATAGACAATATGGGTCGCTCTGCTCCTTTATATCGCTACTTTTTATGTCAAGGCATCGGAAATATTCGACATATATTGCACTGGATGATTACAGAAAAGGGAAAAATTTTACCTTTCGATCCTTTCGACCAACAAATTGTGGGTCATCCTCATCAATATCACATTACCTACTCCAATCCAATTCATCTAAGACCAGAATTAGAAAATTTACTATCTCAAAATTCTTTTCCCATAATTGTGCCATCCCATGAGCCTTGCCCACCGCTAATTTTAAATCAGATGGCACATTGTCTTGGTAGTCCAATATCATGGGCTTATCAAGTACAGGCGGTAGCCAAACCAACTAGTTTTCAAATAATTCAACCTATTGATAGTAACTCAGAAGCAGTAATAAAGCGTGCCATAGCTACAACTCCTAAACAACCTCAAATTGTCATGGAAGAACAGCAAATTACCACAGCTATTAGGGGCTTAATTAGTCGTGAAAATTTTAAACCAGAGCATTTATTAACTATAGAAAATAATCTAGATCGTCCTCAAGTTGATCATAAATATTGGTTACATTTATTTGACCAACAAGGAGCTAAAGATGCTCTTAAAAATAAAACCTATGCTCCACAAATGATCAGATTACTAACTCTTAAAGTAATGGTATTACCAGAAACTTTACCAGAATTTTTATCTTGGATACAGCAAAGCAATAATCAAAAACAACACTATCAAATTTCTACTAGTTTCCAAAACCAAATAATTCAGTATCTCCAACAAAACCTTATCCCTAAGCTTAAAAGTAAATTAGGGGCAGGAGTTATCCCAATGATTCCTAACTTAATCCATCAACCAAATCTTTTAGACTCTACGGTTTGGTTACTAGCAGAAGATAAAGGAGTTTGGGGGTACTTATATAAAAAACAAGTAATTAATAATCTGCATCACGATTTTGTTTTAATAGAAAATAACAAGTTGAATATTGAAACTGCCAGCCAACAAGGATTTAAAATACTGCATCATCCTGCTTGGCAACCAATATCAAGAGATTTGGGACAATATTTACGATTAGACAAAACATACAAGTTAACTCAATATCAGCCAATAGCTGACTTTTTTAGCAAAATTGGTAAACTCAAGAAATCTTATTTGCACTACAGACTATTTGCTTTGTTTATATTTATTAGTCAAGGAGAAATCCCTAAAAAACTATATCTAATTTTAAAAGAAAACGGAAGTAAAATAACAAGAGATGGATTGAAGGTTAAAGTTTATGGATTTCCTCTGAAAAGAGAAATTACTTTGTCAGAAAAATTTTGGCAGGATACAAAAGATTTTATGCTGTTTTTATGGCGAAGAAAAATAAAAATTGAAATTCCCCTATTAATCCCTTTTATCGCTTCTATTATTCTAGTGCTTATTTTAGGAGCAAACTTTTCAAGCAAGATATTATCTAATATTTTTTCAGGTTCTACCGAAGAGATTATCCAACAGAATGATGATTCATCTGATGAGCAGGAGCAAGATTTAAACACCCCTCAAACTTCGGCAGTAGTTACTTCAAATTCTACTCAAGACCCTAATGCTCCTATTAACCCAGAACAGCTAGAACTAGCAATTACTCAATTTGAAACTACCAGAAAAGTAATTAAGACAGAAGTATATCAATCACTGTATCAAGAATTTATAGCCATTAATAATCAAAATAGTAAGGCAGTTGAAGCTAAAATAATTTCTTCTATCAAGAATGTATTAGACCCTGAAAAAAAATTCAACCTTCAATATGGTAGTATTATCAATCAAGAAAAGCTGGTTATTGATAACAATCCTCAGATAGAGCAATGGATCAAAAACTGGATTGAAACAATATATTTTTATCAGCAAAAAAATCAACAGCAAAAACCCAGCATTAATGTAGTTGGTTATTTAGTGCCAAAAGGCGAAACTAACAATCTATTAATAGAAGATATTAGAAAAAATATTAATTTTCAAATTAACCCTGCACAAAATACTCCTCCAGGAGGTCAATAATTAAACCTAATAAATATATATCATCGATAATATGAGAGTTTATCTTTACTTAATTGCTGGCATTATATCTGCTTTATTAGGCTGGAACATAGGTCAATTTTTTCAGACTGATTTAGGCATACTGAAACAATTTTCTGAAATAACTTTATTTCCTTGTATTGCTATTTCTTTAGCTATAGGAATGGTAATGAATGAAATATTTATTAGTAATCCCACTAGACCCAAAATGAATTTCCGAACAGCTAGGATTCCATTACTAATAGCCTTGGGATTGGGTATGGGATTTGGATTATTGGCTGGAGGAATTTCCCAAATACTATTTTTACCTCAAATTAATTTTCCTACTCCTGTGGTCAGAATTATTGGCTGGCTGCTAATCGGAGCTTCAGTAGGATTAGCCGAAGGACTAACTTGGCGTTGGCGTAGCGTAGCAGCAGGGGATGCTAAACGCTTTAAGCGAAGACTCAAAATTAGTGTGATTGGGGCCAGTATTGCTAGTTTATTTGCTGCTGGAATCTTTGAGTTGCTTCGTATCTTTGTGCTGGAAGCAAGTAATAATCTAGAAAGGGTAAGTAACCTCAGACCCATTGAAGACCCCATAGGATTTTCCATTTTGGGACTTCTATTAGGTTTGTTTTTTAGTATTAGTAACTCTCCTAGTTATGTGGTGGCTCTAAGAGCAGGGGCAGGTTTTGAATACACTGGACAAATTTATGGAGATGAATTTGATCAAGGCTATGATTCACCCAATACTTTTCAAAACCAATCCTATGCATATATTCAGCAACCCATACTTAGATTTATAAGTAATAGTCAACAAAATCAAATAGAAGAAGGTTTATCCATTCAACTCCCCCCAAAAGGCACAATTAGAATTGGTTCTGCTGGAAAAGCCCAAATTTCTATTCCCGGATTGCCTCTACATTCTGCCGACTTAGAGCTTAAACATCGTGAAGCAATACTTTATCCTAACCCCAAATACTACAATACTATTGAAGTTAATGGTAATCGGTTGGGAAGCAATAGGTCTATTCTGCTGAGACATAACTATCTGCTAACTTTTCATCCCAAAGAAGAGGATGAATTTAATTATGAAAAAATCTATCGCTTTGTCTATTACAATAGGTTCCTTGATCCGCAAGCTTAGTCTCTCTCTCATGATAGCTGGATATTTTCTCAGTCCCTGTCTGGCACAACCTAAAAAAGTGGAGATTGTGAACAATCCCATAGTTGACAATGATCGAGAACGGATAACTGTCCGTATTAAAGTTAAAGGAGAAGAAGATAAACCGGTTATGGGTTTAATGGACACAGATTTTAGTTTATTTGTCGGAAAATTTAAAGGTCAGGAAGAGCAAGAAGTTTTTTTTCGCACTCAAGATTGGAAATCACCAGAAGAGACTATTCCGCCACCAGCCTACATAATCGTTTTGTTAGATATGAGTGGTAGTATGGCTCAAGCAGATAGTCGAGGCACAACCAAATTACAAGGTGCAGTTGATGCTATTGAAAAATTTACTAATTTAGCAGCAGCAAGAGGGGGTAATACTCAGGTGGCTATTGTTCCTTTTGGCGAACCCGGAGGTAAATGTCCAGGCTATTCGGTAGATAATAGTACTTTAGATAAATTCTTCTCTGTCAATGATGCTAAACTAGATAATCAATTAGATAATTTGACTCAACTTAAACCTTGCGCTTCTACTAATCTTTATCAACCTCTTGATCAAGCAACAAGATTTTTAAGCAATACAGAAGATTCTCGCTTTTATCCTCCAGCGGACTCGAAACAACCAGAACCCAGACTTTCTATCATTCTTCTTTCAGATGGCTATCACAATAAACCCAATGGAAAACAAGATTTTGAGCGTCTAACAAAACTCTTCAAAAGTAACGATAAAATTATTGTTCATACTTTGGGCTATGGTTTAACCCCAGAAGAATTAGGTAAAAAATATGGACTAGGAAGACCAGCTACTCGTAAAGATATTGGTAGGGGTAGAAGAAAGGTTCCCGAAGCAGAATTTGTTGATCAAGATACCCTTGCCGAAATTGCGAGATTAACAGGAGGAATAGCTGAATTTTCAGGAGATTCTCAAGAAATAGCCCAAAATTTACAACTATTTCTTAATTCTTTACTAGGAGAATATGAAATTTCCTATAGGGAACCTCATCCTGAACGGGGAGCCAAACGTCAAGTAAAGGTAGCAGTAAAATCTCCAGTAAACAATTTGCAGATTATTTCTGAACCCAAACCCTACACAATTGGCATTTTTGGTCGTTCCTTGCCTTTAAAAACTAGATTATCTATGGTCTTGATGATTTTACTGTTCTTAGGAGTTGGCGGAATTGTTCCTTTTTGGTTTTGGGCAAAGGGTTTAAAAGCACAAGCAATGGAAAATTAAATAAAAATCGATGTTTATAAGTCTTAATTTTAAAAAATCAACTCTTTATCTTCTAACTTTAGTTATTAGTGGCTGTGCGAACTTTGGTTCATTTTCTAATATCTTTAACAACAGTCAAAATAATTCAGGTTGCCCAGAAAAACCCATTGCTACCTTACTCAAAAATAATGTTAAAGAAATTATATTACAAGAGCAAAAAACTACTCAATCTGGTCAAGTGAGTGTTAGTAGGAATGTAGGATATAAATTCAGAGCAAAACAAGGACAAAAGTTGAATTATGGAACTAATGACGATATTTGTATTTGGGTTTTTACTCCAGATAATAATATTTTAAATAGTACAGAACTGTCTAAATCTGGTACATATATTATTCAAGTTGCTGCACCTAGAGGCTCTAAAACTTTTGATTTAGATTTGAGTTTTGGCAGTTCTAAACCTTCATCAACTATTAAAGTTAATTCCAATCAGACAAATAAAAGTAGTCAATCAGGTACTAGGAATAGCAGAAAAAGATCTCAACCGATTCTAGATCCTACTGGACTCACTCAAGATCAAGCAGTGGAAATAGTTGGTAATTGGTACAACGTAAAATCTAGAATATTTGGCAATCCTTTTGATAAAGCTTTAGTTGAAAAATATACAACTGGGAAACTAAATCAAGAGACTTTGAAACCAAATGGTTCAATGGAATGGCTGCGTAGTAATGGCTGTTACTATACTTATAATATTTCTAACATTGAAAAAGTTATTGATTTTTCTAATACGGTTCAAAGACCTTTGTTAACTGTGAGAGTATATGAAGAACTCCAGTTACATGGTCCTAGAAAAGTCGGTTGTGGTAATAAGCCGCAATCTTATCGAGCGAATGTAACTTATTGGTTTGAAAAAGATAATGGTGATTGGAAAATTTATTATCGTAAAGTCGATAAGTAATAGGTACTTAATTTTATAAAAGTGATGGTTAATGTTTTTACGAAAATTACGCAAAAATTGAGCAAACCGATACTATTCGGTGTTTATGGTGCATTGGGTTGCTTTTTGGCTGCTATTGTTTTAGGACAACCCTTTTTAGAATTTACTAAATTACCCCCTTCTATTGAACAAAATAATCATGCAATTGTTTTGTTAATTGATTCTTCTGGTAGTATGGGGGACGGTAAGTTAGAAGAAGTAAAATCTGCTGCTCTTGACTTTGTGCAACGTCAAGACCTCTCAAGAAACAAGCTAGGAGTGGTTAACTTTGGCTTTAGCGTTGATAATCTCTCCTCTTTGACAAGTGATCGCGAAACCTTAGAAACCGCCATTAGGAACCTAGTATCAAGTGGGGGGACTCCTATGGCACAAGGAATCAATTTAGCTGCTAATCAATTAAGATTTAGTCCTCTTCAGCAAAATATTCTTTTATTTACTGATGGTCAGCCAAATTCTACTTTTCAGGCTAATTTAGAAGCCCAAGCTGCCAGAAGCCAAAATATAAATATTGTTGCAGTCGCTACAGGAGATGCGGATACCCGTTATTTGACTAGACTGACAGGAGATTCTTCTTTGGTCTTTTTCGCTAAT
Source organism: Xenococcaceae cyanobacterium MO_167.B52 (assembly GCA_030065315.1). GTDB lineage: Bacteria > Cyanobacteriota > Cyanobacteriia > Cyanobacteriales > Xenococcaceae > JASJCP01. The sequence goes on from JASJDB010000016.1 coordinate 7,627, forward strand.
TCTGGGGAATTTGACCAAGCTTTTCGCGATGCTGAAACAAAAATTTTTAGCAGACAATTAACTGAATCCCAAGATACTGGCGATTATGGTTTAGTTTATGGCAGTCTTCGTACCGGGGGATGGACAGCGACTTTGGCAGTAGGCATATCTTTAGCCCTAATCATCGGACAAAATAAATATATGCGCCGTCGTTTTCTTTCCTGGCAGGAAGCAGCAATTAGTATTGTTGGTGGTTTAGTTGCTGGATTAATTGCAGGGGGAGTGGGTCAATTACTGTTTTCTCCAGTAGCAATTTTGCCCAATACTGGTATTGTACAAGGAATACTTAATTGGACAATTTTAGGCTCATCCTTGGCAGGGCTAGTGGCTCTTTTCAAATCTCATCTTGGCATAGGGCGTTGTATAACCATCGGTGCTATGGGTGGTACTTTAGCAGGGGCTATTACTTTACTATCGATTAATTTTTGGGGAGCCTTACCAGCGCAGTTAATAGGCGCATTAGTTCTGGGTATTACCTTTGGCACTATTACAAAATCAAAAGCTTTTGGTGGGTTGATTACCATAGGAGCTATTTTTTTAAATCAATGGCTTGTGTTAGCGATTCCAGGATTACCCCCTGTTACTGATATTCTAGGAAGAATATTGGGATGGACTATTTTAGGTGTGTTGGTAGGAAGTGGAACATCCTTTTTTGTTCCCAATCTTAAATTAAACCGAGCTTTGGTTGGTGGTAGTTTGGGAGGGAGTTTGGGAGCTGTTGTTTTTTTGATAGCAGCAGCTTTATTAGGAGATATTTCTGCTCGTTTGATTGGAGCAGGAATTATGGGTTTTTGTATTGGTTTAATGATTGCTTGGGCGGAAGAAAAACAACTAAATACAGAAGATTATTTGGTAGTTCATTGGACACCAAAAGAACAAACTAAAATCTTATTGGGAACCAGACCAGTAATGCTAGGTAGCTCCTATGAAGCTCAAATTCCTCTAAGTAAAGGACAAGGATTTTACCCAGTAACTGCCAAAATTTTCAAAGAAGGAAAGCAGATAATTATGCAATATGACGAAAAATATGCTCAAGATAAAGGCATGAAAATAGTTAGGCACCAATTGAAAAATGGCGATCGCCGCAAACTAGGACAAATTACTATTGAGGTTAAAAATTCCCTAAAACAAGAACTTTCTAAGGTGTAAACATTTAACATTTATCATTTATCATTTAACATTTATCATTTATCATTTATCATTTATCATTTAACATTTATCATTTATCATTTAACATTTGTCATTTGTCGAAAAAGTTAAGGGATTAAAGACTTATGCAAGAGATATTATGAACAATCAACAATCAACAATTAACAATTAACAATCAACAATTAACATAGAAAATACTTGCCATATGGTTACATATAAATTTTTTCTAAAAACTCAAGACTCTAGAGATAGATATGAGTATGTTGTCAATTTAAATTCTAATCAAGAAAATAATCCTAGACTATTTTTTAATACTGAGGAAAAAGAAAAATTACGTCATAGTTTACAGCAAAAAAGTTTATGTGCCATCAAAGAAAAACATCTCATCCAGATCTTAAATACTTGGATTGAAGATATTGAAGAAGGTTATCGGGAAAGTAGTTTGACTTTAGATTTACCTTTACTGATTGAGTCTAATATTGAACAACTAGATGAACAGGGATACCAAGATTTACCCAGTCTTTTAAGCCCAGAAATCTCACAAATAGAGCCAAAGTGGGGGATGCTGCCACCATTAGCCAGAATTTTCTCCAATTGAATCGTTTTTTTGTTTACTTAAATTAATCTCTTAACTAAAAAAATGTCACAACAACCACTAAAAGTAGTTATTACTCCTCACCGTGAATTTATGCCTGCTGATACAGCAGATCAGAAATTATTTATCATGCTGAAACTACAGCCCAATCAAGAAATAGCTAATACTCGTTCTTCAACTACTTTCGCTTTTTTGATTGATACCAGTGGTTCAATGTATGAAATTGTTGCTGGGAATCCTCAACCTACGGGTCATACTTATCAACAAGATGGTAAAACCTATAACCAGGTTAAAGGTGGGATGACTAAATTAGATGTGGTTATGGAGTCCCTAAGGAATCTGATTAATTCAGGACGCTTAGACGAAAATGATCGCATTGCCTTGATTCAATTTGATGATAAAGCTTCCACTTTAGTTGGATTAACCCCCGCAACTGAGGTAAATTCCTTAGAAAATGCGATCGCAAAACTTCAAGATTTTAGTGGGGGAACTTGTATGGGAAGGGGTATGACTCAAGCTTTATCTCTACTAGCTAACCAAACTATGACCAGTCGTCGGGCTTTAATTTTTACCGATGGAGAAACTTTTGATGAATTAGAATGTACCGAACTCGCCCAAGACTTTGCTACCAATGGGATTCCCATTACCGCCTTGGGAATTGGAGAATACAAAGAAGACTTGTTGATGAATCTTAGCGACAATACAGGAGGTCGTCTTTATCATGTAGTTGCAGGGAATGCTAAAGGAACTCAGGTAGCCATTGAAGCTTTACCAGATATTCTTTTTGAGCAAGTAAATCAAGCACAACAAGAAGTAATCAATAATTTGGCTCTAAATGTTTCAACAGTTAGGGGAGTTAAACTCAATCGTGTCACCCGCGTATATCCAGATCAGGCTGATTTTCCTTTATCCGAACAACCCTATCCCATTGGTGTGGCTTTAGGCAACGATGAAACTATCTTTATCTTAGAGTTTAATGTGGATAGTCGTCCTGGTTCTCGCGCTCGTATTGCCCAACTAGGCTTAACCTATGATGTTCCAGGGCAAAAACAACGGGGGGAATTACTCCCTCAAAACGTCATCATTCAATTTATCGCAGGACAAGGAAGTGCAGCCCAAGCAGATGAAGAAGTTATGGGATATGTGCAACAACGTAACATTGCTAAACTCGTTGGTGATGCGACCAAAGTTGCTGATAGCAATCCCGAACAAGCGCAAAAACTCCTAGAAACAGCCCGTCGTCTCACTGTAAAAATGGGCAATAAAGCGATGGAAGAATCCCTGAACGATGCCCAAGAAGAATTACGTAAAACTAAAAAGATCTCTGCGGGAACTCGTAAAACTGTCAAAATGGGTTCTAAAGGTAAAACTGTCAAAATGAACAGCGATGATATTAATGAGGGACTTTCCCAGGAGCAAATTCGGGAAATTTCAGGAACTTAAACTTAATGTGAGTTCGGAGTTAGTAGTTAGTAGTTAGTTGTTAGTTGTTAGTTGTTAGTTGTTATAGCATTAGACACTAAATTAAACATAATGGAGAAAATGAAATGATCAGCTGTACAATCTGTGGCTATGATAAAAATCCCGATGGTTTAGAATTTTGTGATGCTTGTGGAGCAGAGTTAGAGACTATATTGGAGGTAGAGGCTCAGGTAATTGAAACCAATACACCTACTCCAGAGCAAATGGAAATAGAAGACACTTTTGTTCCTCCTGTTTCTGAACCTGCTTCTTTTGTTCCTCAAACAAGTTCCACTACAGCTAGGCTAATTGCTAAACAACCCCAGGCACCCATACCTGAATTTCCTATAGAAGGGAATGCTTTAATCGGTATTTTCGATCCAGATATGGGTCCTGTGGATATTGATTTAGAAGACTTCTCTGGTAATGAAACCGTCTCTCGTCATCATGCAGAAATTTATCAAGAAACTGGAATATGGAAAATCAAAGACCTTGGCTCGACTAATGGTGTGTTCATTAAACCTATGGGAAAAACTCGTTTTGGAGCCAGAATTACTACTCCTGAAAGCTTAAATCCTGGGGATGAAATTGCGATCGCAAAAATTCGGTTTTTGTTTCAAAGTCCTTGAATAATTTAAAGAATAGCTATTATTTTCTACTCCGTTTCTTAACTATCAAATTAATTGTGCATACCTACTTATGTCATCTCATCCTGACAACTTGCCGTTAATAATTAGAGCTAAAGAATACCTACAAATAGATAGTTTTTCCGTGGAAGTTATGGATTACTTCGGTTTATTGACTCCAGGAGTTCATTATTTTAAAGTTAAACTTTTATCTGATGATTCAGATACTATTTCTCCCAACTTGGGATTATTACGTGTAGGTTCCGTTGAAGGTAGCTTAAATCGAGAACTCAAGTTACGAGAGAGCCTTGGTGATTATAAAATTGTTGCAGAATTATTAGCTCATAAGACAGAACAATCTGTACTGATAAATCCTCCCCTATTACTAGATGATTTAGAAGATAATCTACAAGAACAACCAATAATATTGCCAATAGCAGAAAATTCTGAATCATTAACCGACAATAGTACGGATTCCCATCAAGAGGAAAATATATTATCTCAGCAGGAGCAGGAAAGTGATCATATCCCACAACAAGAGATTGATGAATTTGCCAGCAGTATAGCTACTCCTGATAATTGTTTGGAGTTAACTAACGATCTAGACACAGAAGAAACCAATTCTAATTATTTAGAAGAAGAATTTTACGAAGAAAAAAATATTTTTGCTGACGACTGTTCAGAAAAATTACTATTATTAACCTACTTGCCAGCAGAAGAGAAAACAATACATAATTGGCTCAAAGAAAATCATTCTTCTGAGGAATACTTGTCTGTAGCTATTCAAATATGTCAATTTTTAGCTTATCTTAATAAAAATAATTGGTGTTTTATTAATCTTATTCCTCAGTTAATTAAAGTAGGAAAGCCCTCAATTTTTTTTGATTTAACAACTGCTTATCCTATAGGAGAAACTCCTACTTGTGGCTTAATTGAGGAATATTACGCTCCCGAATTAGCTACTGCCCATGAATTTCACGAACCAATGGCTAGTTACGTAGTGGGAGCTTTTTTATATCAATGTTTTCATCAAAAACTCCCCCTACCAAATCAAGAATTAGAGTTTGACATTCACCCGATTCCTCGAATTTATCAACTTTTAAAAATCTGTCTTTCTCCCGTTCCTGAAGAGAGATTTCCTTTATCTCAGCTACGAGACTTACTAGTTGAAACTCGTAAACTATTTAGTATTAAAAAAATTCAGTGGCAAGTTGCCAGTAATTCTACCATAGGATTATCCACCAGCCGTCTTAGTAATGAAGATAATTATGGAGTAAGGCAACAACAATTAAGTAATTCCGCAAGCTTAATTATGGGAGTAGTTGCCGATGGTATGGGAGGAATGGCACAAGGAGAAATAGCCAGTCAAATAGCTGTGAAAACTGTTTTAGAGGAGCCCATTCCCCAGCAATTCTCAGCAGAAAAATCCAGAGCAGATTGGTTAATATCCTTATTCCAAAAAGCTAATGAGTCTATTTCTCATACAGTTAAAGATGGGGGAACAACTTTAAGCCTAGTTTTGGCGATCTCTGATAGCTTAATGGTGGCTCATGTAGGAGACAGTCGTATATATCTATTGCGTCAGGGAGAAATTAAGCAAATAAGCGAAGATCATTCCCTAGTAGCAATGTTAGTAGCAAGTGGTCAAATAACTCCAGCAGAGAGCCTAGAACATCCAGACCGCAATATTTTAACCAAATCTCTAGGTTCAACACGCCGACTCAGTGAAGGCTACGTCCAAGATTTGAGGCGTACCACTAACCAATTATCCCTAACCTTAGAAGACAATGATATCTTACTCCTTTGTTCCGATGGAGTTTGGGATTTAGTTAATACCGAAGAAATAGCCGAATTTTTTATCTCTTCCCAGTCTTTACAATCAGCAGTGGATCAAACTATAGATCGGGTTTTAGCAAGAGGAGCATCCGACAACGCCACTTTACTGGCATTACAGTGCAAAATACAACAAGGTAGCTGAGATGTCTATTCAATGTCCATTTTGCCTGAGTCAGAACGAGGATAACACTCTCAATTGCCTTGCTTGTGGTGCTATTTTAAATTCTCTTAATTCCCCCAGCTATCATTTACCAACTGGTAGTTTATTGCAACAAGGAAAATATCAAATCCAAAACATTTTAGGAGAAGGGGGTTTTGGTATTACTTATCAAGGAATAGACCAAGCTAATTCTCTCCCAGTTGCCATTAAAGAAAACTGGCCCGAAAAAGCGATTAGACAGGGAACGACCATTATTTGGCCCCACACCATAACTCCCCAAAATCGTCAGTGGCAATTAAAAAAATTTGCCATAGAAGCTCAATTTCTCGCCAAATGTTCCCATCCTAGTATCGTTAAAGTATATGACTGGTTTGAAGAGAATAATACTGCCTACATGGTAATGGGTTTAGTAAAGGGAAAATCCCTATCCCAGATTTTAGGAGAAGAAAAAAGCTTATCCAATAAACAAGTCAAACGATACTTGTTGCAAATTGCGGAAGCTCTCAAAATTATTCATCAAGCTAATCTCTTACATCGAGACATCAAGCCAGAAAATATTATTATCAATCCCCAGGATCGAGCCGTATTAATTGATTTTGGTGCCACCAAAGAATTTATAGCAGGTCAAACTCGTAAAATGAGTGTTACCCTTACCCCAGGCTATGCACCTATCGAACAGTATAGCTACGAAAGTAAACGTTATCCCGCCACAGATATTTATGCTCTATGTGCATCCATGTATGAGTTGCTCACAGGAGAACTACCAGCACCTGCTACAGACAGATTTACCTCAGAAACCCTAATTCCTCCCCGTAATTTAGTACCACAAATAGATTCCCTACTCGAACAAATTATTCTTAAAGGAATGAGTATGAGAGTTCAAGAGCGGTTTCAAACAGCAGATGAACTCCTAAAAGTTTTAACTGGCTCTGGTCAACTAGCCAAACTAATTCCTCTGGGTTCTATTCCTACTAATGAATTTACTATTGAGAAGAGTCCTGTAATTGTCGGGAGATTTACACCAGGAGAAGCAGAAGTAGATATCAATTTAGAAAACTTTTCTGGTTCTCATACTGTATCTCGTCAACATGGCAGAATATATCGAGCAGAAGGCAAATGGAGGATTGAAGATTTAGGTTCAGTAAATGGGATTTTTATTCGTCGAAAAGGACAGTCTCGTTTTAGTAGCCGAATTACTATCTCAGAAATCTTAAATTCGGGAGATGAAATAGCTTTTGGCAAGGTTTGTTTTGAGTTTAAATTTTATTAGTTATGCCTATTCAATGTCCTGCTTGCTTAACAGACAATCCAGAGGGAGCGACGAGATGTTCAACTTGTGGTTATGAGCCTCTAGATTCTACTTCTGAGACTCCAACTAGAACCTCTGCTTCTTTCTATCATTTAATGCCAGGTACATTACTAAAACAAGGACAGTATCAAATTGAAAAAGTTTTAGGACAGGGTGGATTTGGCATTACCTACAAAGGAATCAATAAAACAAATAATTCATCGGTTGCTATTAAAGAACTCTGGGCAGAAAAAGGAGCCAGACAGAATAATATTTTACTTTGGCCCACCTCTGTAACTCCCAAAGACAAGCAAATACAAATACGTAAATTCAAATTAGAAGCCAGCAATCAACAAAAATGCCAACATCCTAATATTGCTCAAGTATATGACTGGTTTGAAGAGAATAATACTGTATATATAATTATGGAATTTATTTCAGGTAAATCTTTGTATGCCATTCTCCAAGAGGAAGGTACTTTATCTGAAACCCGAATTAAAAAATACTTTACTCAAATTGTCCAAGCCTTAAAAGTTATTCATGGCAACAAATTTCTCCATCGAGATATTAAACCAGACAACATCCTGATCGATGGTCAAGATAGAGCCGTATTAATTGATTTCGGCGCAACTAAAGAATTTTTAGCAGGTCAAACCCGTGACATGAGCGTTACTCTAACTGCTGGATATGCTCCAACGGAACAGTACTCCTATAAAAGTAAACGTTATCCTGCCACAGATTTTTATGCTTTATGTGCATCCATGTATGAATTGTTAACTGGACAATTGCCAACCGAAGCTATGGAAAGAGGCAATACCCTATTGCAAGGAGGTTCATCTGACCCTTTAGTTCCACCACGCCAACTCAACCCTAATATCAGTCAATTAATGGAAAGGGTTATCCTAACTGGAATGAAAATCAATGTTGGGGAGCGTTTTCAAGCAGCAGATGACTTAATTGACGCCTTAGGGGGAAAATTCACCTCTCCCAGTCAGAAAAAAGCCCAAGCACTGGTAAAACAAGGCAAACTTTCCCAAGCTATTCAAGCCTACAGTCAACTTTTAACTAGAGAACCCGACAATGGAGCAGCAGCAGTAGAGTTAGCCCTAGTCCAAATCCATGTTCAAGAATCCGAAGCGGAACTTACTGCCCAAAAAGCGATTCAGATCAAACCTGATGACGGTAGAGCTTATGGAATTTTAGGACTGGTCAATTGCCGAAAAGCAAAATGGTCTGAAGCAGTTAAATATCTACAACAAGCAGCTCAACTCTCTCCCCAAGAAGCCTGGATACAAGCAAATTTCGCTTGGGCTTTAGGTAAAACAGGAAATTGGCAACAAGCAGAAATAGCCGTTACTAAAGCAATAAAAATTGATAGTAACAGCATCTTTGCTCTAGGTATTCAAGCCTGGATAGCAATCAATCAACAACAATGGAAATCCGCAATTCGCGCTGCTACCCCTGCAATCTTTAAATCCAAACAAACTCCAGACCCAAATTCTCAAAAACTACAACAATGGCTATATCCCTGTCTGATTTTGGCTCTGGAAAAAGCAGTAGTAACCAAACAAGGAAAAGATGTAGATCGGCGCATCCAAGAATTTATTACTCAAGTCCCAGATGCAGCCTGGGGTTGGGGATTTAAAGGTTGGCACAAAGGCATACAAGGTTTATGGACTGATGCTCTACCTTGTTTGGAACAGGCAACTCGTAAAACAGATATTAAAGAATGGATGATGATAAATCATGGCATTACTTTAGAAAAGTTAAATAACATTCCCCAAGCAATCAAAATCTATGAAACTTATAGCCAGAAATTTAACGATAATCCTTTTGTCTTATTTCGTTTAGGAACTTTACAAGGAAAAGTAGGACAATGGCAGCAAGCCCAAGAGAATTTAACAAAAGCGATTCAATTACAACCAGACTATGCTGAAGCTTATCATAACAAAGGTTGGGTATTACTCAATACTAAAAATTCAGATAGAGAAGTAGAGAATGTACGAGAATTGTTATCTGCTTATAGTCAAGCTTATCAACTATATAAACAACAAAATAAAACTGACCTGGCGCAAAAAATTCAAGAAAAATTCAAACTAATTGGCATCAATATTTAAAGGTGTAATACTAAATCCTGTTTAGATACAACACTTTAAATTTGTGGGAATTCAGAACGACCTTCGGTAGTCAAGGGCGCGACACTGGAACTTGATTCCAGTGCTTGAGTCGCCCGCGCTGTGCGTACAGAATTCAGAAAGGTTTAAACTAATTCTACACTTTAAACTAAGAGTATACTTTGGTAAGCAGATTTAGTGTAATTAATTTTAATTGAGTAGTTTTAAAATAAAAAATCTAGTTACTTAACTTCTCAATAATGACCAAGTATCTTAACCTAAATATTCTCATAATTCGTGCCATCTTTATGAGTAAATAACCATTTTCCTTGAGACTCTTTTGCCGCCAAATCTGCATCAGGATAAGTCACAATATCTCCACCAGTTCTATCTCCTATTTCTAAATAAAGAACTAGAGAATCAGAGTGATTAATTAAATGATGTCCATTAGCTTCTCCCCTGGGAAATCCTGCGCAATCTCCTGGCTTTAATATCGCTTCTCCTCCATCAGTTACCAAAGTAACTTCTCCTTCCAAGATATAAATAAACTCATCCTGTTGCGAATGCCAATGTCTAACAGAAGACCAACTACCAGGCTCTAAAGTAACTAAATTAACCCCAAAGTTTTTTAGTTGTGCGAATTTTCCTAGTTTCTTTTTACTTCTACCAGCTACCAGTTTTTTAAAAGGTTCAGGGTAGTTACTCGTGTTAACTTCAGGGACTAATTTAGGATCGATAAACATATAGCATTAGATGGATAAATTCCTAGCAAGTAAGTAGCAATTAGCAAGCTGTTATCTAAAAGGAGGAGAATACAACAAACCGCCATTTGTCCAGAGTTCATTTAAACCTCTGTCTAAATCAAAAGGGTTACCAATATTACGCTCATAAACTTCACCATAATTACCCACCTGTTTAATAACTCTGAGGGCAAAATCATTTGGCAATCCCATGTCTTCTCCTAATTTTCCTTCCTTACCCAGAAAGCGTCTAATTCGAGGGTCTTCCGAATCATCAAAATCAACAATATTCTCAGAAGTAATACCAAACTCTTCCCCTTGAATTAAAGCATAGATGATCCACTTGACCGCATCAAACCATTTAGCATCTCCATTGGCTACCAAAGTGGCTAATGGTTCTTTAGAAATTACTAATTCCAATATTTGGTGATCGTCAGGATTACCTAAAACTACTCTTCTAGCTATTAATTGTGAGCGATCGCTGGTTACTGCTTCACATCTCCCTTGCTCATAAGCAGCATACACCGCATCCGTATCTTCAAATACTACTGGTTTATAATTTACCCCCAATTTCCGCATTGTATCTGCTAAATTTTGCTCGTTAGTTGTACCAGCCAAAATACAGACAGATTTATTCTCCATATCTTGGAGTGCTTTAATGCCACTAGTTTTAGTTGTCATTACTCCTTGACCATCATAAAAAGTAGTAGGGGCAAACTCCATACCCACAGAAGTATCACGGCTAATAGTCCAAGTAGTATTACGACTTAATAAATCCACTTCCCCTGATTGAACTGCTGTAAAACGCTGTTGTGCGCTGAGATCACGATACTCTATTTTTGAAGGATCATTAAATAAAGCTGAAGCTACAGCCCGACAAATATCTACATCCATTCCCGAATATTCGCCATTTTCATTAACAAAACTAAATCCAGGTAATTGTCCATTAACACCACAAATCAAGCTACCACGACTTTTAACAATATCCAGACGACTTGCAGCTTTATTGGTAGCATTAGAGTTAGTTGAGCTATCTTCACAAGCAGCTAAAAATAAAGTCAATAATCCTGCTAACAGACCAAAACTCCAAGATTTGACAGAAGATATTTTAGACATAATTATTCATTAGTACCTTTCAACTATTTTTATTTCGGGAAGTAAATAAATTTAATGCTCCAAATACTTTTATCGTAATTTCTGAACAATAGACAAAATATATAAGTCATATTGCCTAAAAATTAAGATTTTCTTTTAGCTAATGTAATGGCTAAAGGAAACATAATCTTACTTTAGTCACACAAATTTTAAAAAATTAAGTAAATTCCCCAAGTTTGAACTCATCTATAATAGTATTTAATACCCATTAACAAGACCCTTTGGTTGAACTTAAATGACTCTCAAAATCATTTACTTCAATTAAAGTATCAAAGACTTTGTCCTAGATTCACTATCTTTGATGAGCTACAATCGTTTTTCAATTCCGAGGTGTTCGTATGAGTAATACCACTAGGCATGATTCTTGGGACTGGTTTTATCCCCGTCAAACCCAAGATAGTGAAATGCTCCAGCAATTAGGATTTATTCCAGGTTTCAAGGACTTTTTGATGCTACGTCAAGTACATGCTCTAGAACACGCAACAGTTTGGGTTCTTAGTAACTTGGGTAAAAATCAAAACTCCTCCCAAGATAACGAAACTTTGGGGGGACTATCCACAGAACAAGGGTTTTTCCTCTATGGGGATATTAATTCTGAAAAACTCAAACAAGCTGTCAGAATTGCTCTAACACGTCTCAAAAAAGGGGATTGGGATTTAGCTTTACATCCCCGCTGTGGTACAAATTCATCTGTAGCAATAGCCTTAACTACGGGAATGGTTCTCACTGCCCATCTTATGCTACCAAGAGAACCAATCGGACAGTTATTAGGAATGGGTTTAGCTACCATGACAGCAAGCTATCTAGCTCCAGAAATTGGCATGTCTGTACAAAAATATGTCACTACTTCTATACCTTTTAATCTCAAAATAGGTGATATTGCTAAAACTGCTGATAGATGGGGACGTTCTGCTCATTTTGTCCGATTACAATGGCAAAATTTGCAATAAAACTTAAAATTTGTCCCGTTATACTGCCATCCAATAGTATTTTGTTATTTAAAGTCATTTAATCAAAAAAAAACATATGGCAATCAAACGCGGTTCTAAAGTCAGAATTCTTCGTAAAGAGTCATACTGGTACAAAGATGTTGGTACTGTTGCTAGCGTCGATCAAAGTGGTATTAAGTACCCTGTAATTGTTCGTTTCGACAAAGTTAACTACAATGGCTTCAGTGGCAGTCCTACTGGAGTTAACACTAATAACTTTGCGGAAGGCGAGCTAGAAGAAGTTAGTTAACCTTCACAGGGGGCATGATAGGCTATCTTTAGAATTTTATTAGGATAGTCTTAACTTTGCCAGAGTTACCAGAAGTAGAAACAGTCCGCCGAGGACTTGATAAATTAACAATTAAGCAACCAATTGAGGGGGGCGAAGTTTTACTCCAGAGGAGTCTTGCTTACCCTCTTTGTAGTAGTCAATTTTTGGCTGATTTAGTCGGAAACTCAATTATTACTTGGTCAAGAAGGGGCAAATATCTTCTGGCAAAAATCTCATCGGGTAGTTGTTTGGGTGTACATCTTCGTATGACTGGTCAACTACTATGGGTTGAGCAAAATATTCCTCTACAAAAACACACTCGTATCCGTCTTTTTTTTCCTGATAATCAAGAATTACGTTTTGTTGATACTCGCACCTTTGGCAAGTTTTGGTTAGTACCTTGTGATCTTGCACCAGAAACTATCATTACAGGCTTGCAGAAATTAGCCTTAGAGCCTTTTGATTCACAGTTTACTCCTGATTATTTAGCCGAGAAAATTAATAAGCGTCGTCGCCCGATTAAAACCTTGTTATTGGAGCAAAGTATAGTAGCAGGTATTGGTAATATTTATGCTGATGAAGTTCTTTTTAAAAGTGGCATCAAACCCAATACTTTGGGTATAGATTTACAACCCAACCAGATAAAACAAATTCATAATGCCATAGTAGAAGTTTTACAAACTGCAATAGATCAGGGTGGTACTACCTTTAGCGATTTTCTAAATCTTTTGGGAGTCAATGGTAACTATGGGGATGCTGCTTGGGTATATGGTCGGAAAGGGGAACCTTGCAAAGTTTGTGGAACTCCTATTCAAAAAATCAAGCTATCTGGACGTTCTTGCCATTTTTGTCCTTCTTGTCAAAATTAATTTCGGGCAGTTTATTGGCATATTTATAATTGTTGACAAAGCTCTCTAAAATGATCGCCCCGATGTTCAAAACTCAAATATTGATCGAAACTGGCACAAGCAGGAGATAACAAGACCACTTTAGCGTCGGTTTCTTTTGCTAAATCCACACTCTTAGTGACAGCATTTTCTAGAGTTTCTACGATTTTATACTGATTATAATTAGATTCTTGTAATCTCTGAGCCAATAGAGGTGCAGCTTTCCCAATCAATAATACTGCTGCTGCTTTAGCTTTAATTTGCTCGATCCAAGCTGTATCATCCCCTTCTTTAGCTTCTCCTCCCGCAATCAAAATTGTAGGAGACTTTACCGCAGCCAACCCTACTTCTGCTGCATCGTAATTAGTAGCCTTACTATCGTTAATATAATCAACTCCTTGATAACTGCGAATATATTCTAGACGATGAGGTACACCAGAAAAAGTTGCGATCGCAGAAGCAATAGCATTTTTATCAATTCCTGCTAATTTTGCTGCTGCTACAGCCATTAGGAGATTTTGTTGATTGTGCAATCCAGACATTTTAAACAGAGAAATTGGTAAAATCAACTCGCCAAAAGCCACCACCCAACTATCTTCAAGATAAACTCCTGTTTCAGGGTTACAGAATAACCGTTCTTTACCTGTAATACTTGTCCAGTAAGCGTCTGGCCATTCTTTTTTTCCCACCTGACGGAGATAGGGATCGTCCCCATTAATTATTTGCTGGTGACAGCGATGTAATAAAGAAGCTTTAATTTGATAATAATTATCCAAAGTAGCATGACGACTCAAATGATCAGGGGTAAAAGTCGTCCAAATGCCAATTCTTGGCTGAAGCGTAACAGAAGATTCAATTTGATAACTGCTTAATTCGGCGATGATCCAATCTAATTTGCGATCGCAATTAAAACTTTTAAGAGCCAATTCACAAGCAGCATAACCAATATTGCCACAAGCAGGAGAGTTTAAGCCAGCAGCCTTAAATATAGCAGCAATTAAAGCCGTAGTAGTAGTTTTGCCATTAGTCCCAGTAATGCCGACCCAAGGAATATCTTGAAGATAACGCCAAGCCAACTCAATTTCCCCAATAGTCTCAATTTTTTTCTCTCTAGCTGCCACTAATAAAGGGATATCCCAAGGTACGCCAGGACTTACTACTACCAGATCAGAAGTTAATTCTTTATTTTGAGCTAGTTCAACTTTAATTTCCTTAGCTTCTAATTCTTGTATCGACTTTGCTAATTCTGAACCATTAGGGCGACCTAAAATCTTAGCTTTTGTCGCAGCATCACTTAAGGTTACATTCCAACCATCTTGTTTAAGCAATTGTGCAGCAGCAATACCCGATCTTCCTAGTCCAATAACTTCAGAGTACCCCATATTAAACAAATATTATTTTGAAATATAACTATCTTAGTTGAGATCAATTATGACAAAGATCGAGAAACAAGCATTTTTATCCTTGCGAGTGGGAAGAGCCTCAGTAAACTGAGGGATGAAAGCGAGCGCGATAACTTATTGATCACAACTTTACAATTTTGAAGCCAAATCTTCATATACCAAAGCTTTTGGGCATTCTATAATAGCTTTAGCGGTAAAGTGCAATTAAAAATCACAGGGATTGGCTTCCCCAACTTTAATCGTCGGGACAAATATCGCCCCAGAAATTGTAATGGCGACGCGATTAGTAGGTTTGAGCTTAAAAGCATAGCCAAAAAAAATAAATAGAATTTAAATCCGTTTGCGGTCGGTACGCCCGTAAACGTTAAACAAACAGCCCAGTAATGGCGGTCTGTCGGGGTCTTAAACTTTGGGAGATAGACGAGCGACCCTGGTGAGCTTTGCTCACCGAAGGAACGCGCGAGTATCGTTTGTACCAAAGCGGACTAGATAAGAGTCTATATGGGAATCCCTTATGCGAAGCGGTATCCTTTAGGACACTTTAGTGACGGGAGGTTCAAGTAATCGTTCCTAAAAACTGTTGCTATCAATTAAAATCCGAGCAGGAATTGCCATGCCTTTCAAGGCATAGGGACGGGGAGTTTAAACGCCTGGCAAAGCACAACGCTTCGATTGGATATGCTGGGGGAACCCCAGCATCCCTCTCGCGCAGGCGACAGCCCCTCATGAAAGCGAGGGCGATAACTTATTGGACACAGGTTTACCCAGAACACGAAGCTGGGCAAGCAGTTTAGAGACAAAATCTTTATATACCAGAGGTTTCAGGCATTATATAATACTTGTGTACGTAAAATCTAGCTATAAATTGCTGTAACTTCGTACAAAGCAAACGCACCATGACAACTTGGATACGGGTTCGACTCAGGAGTTGAGTCGGTAAAAATCCAAACGTACTTTGATGTATGAGTATTTCCGTAATACGAGTAGTACCGATGGTCTATCGGGGAAAGAAATTGACGAAGTCGAAGCAGGCTCCGTCGTTTTACGGCGGAGTACCTTCGACTACGAAGTCGGGCTGTCGGGGAATTGTGATAGCTGTTATGATTCTAGACAAGTGGCGCAGCGTAGTAAGGTTCTAGTCGCGAGGTTAGAAGCCCGCACGCATTTATGCTGCGGGAGTAGTCACGGAAAAGGAGTATTTGTTATTACTCCTCATCCTTAATCCTTAAATTTTTTCCAAAAGCGCGCTAACCAGCCAAAACAAAATCCACTTCATCTGTTCCGTCGGTTTCTCCTTGTCCAGACACAAGCTGTTCCCCATTAACCTCTACAGCAAAAGAAGTTTCGTCTAAGCTTAGGTTATAGTCCGTTGCATCTCCTGTATAACCAACGCTTGCGACCATTTGACGACCTGCATCAGTGTATTTAAAGGCTAACATCTGATTCTTATCTTTTTTATTATCTTTTGCCCAAATAACCATATATTGTTCCCCTTGAAAATCAAAGATTTTAGGAGAGCGGGTGGGAACATAGCGACCAGGATCTCCAAAACTCTTGTCTAGAAAATCTTGTACTGATTCTGGCTCCACTGTGGCATAAGCTACTTCATCTGGTTCTGCTGTTTCCGCATCCCCTTCTGCTTCATCAACCACTTCTTCTTGATCCCGATTGCGGAAGTAATCTACTGCTTTTTTTGTACCAATCGCCCCCACCGCAGCAATTCCAGCTCCAATCAAGATATTACGTAGTTTACTCATGTTTACTCCACAAAAATTAAATATAAACCCTATTTAATTATTAGTTAAGCAGTATTTTTGAGTTTTATTAGAGCATTTTGCATATTTTTTAATAGTTGGCTACTTTAAATTTACTAGATTTAATACTCTAGACCAATAAAATCAACTCAGGAGACTTAGCAAACAGGAATTTGATGCCCTGTCTGTGTTGGCATAGTGGAAGCCCTATGCTTTTAAACTAGGGAAGAAACACCGCCCGTTGATTGTTGATTGTTAATTGTTAATTGAAACGATGAACGATGAACGTGAAATCCCATGTCTTTTAAGCGTGGGATGAGCTTAAAAACTATCTATGGGGAGTGTCAAAACCCCTTCGACTCAGAAGATCTAAAAGTGAGATTTTATTATTTTTCAAAGTGCCGAGAATTCCATAAGGTATAAACAAAATTATTAAAATTAGGAGAATGCCCAAAGACAATAAATGATAATCTGCCAAATTACTCCATAGAGAATCTTGTAGTAGGTAAAGTATTAAAGCTCCGATAACAGGTCCCCAAACAGTCCCCAACCCTCCTAACATACACATCATAATCATCAGAATGTTGCGATTTTGCAGGAAAACTACATCGGGGTCAATATAAGTGTTTTGCCATGCCCAAAAAGCACCACAAATACCGGTAAAAAATGCTGCTACAGCAAAAGCAAACAGCTTGTGAAAAGTTGTATTAATCCCTCGCATTTCAGCCCCTATTTCGTCCTCGCGAATTGCAACTAGGGACAGACCCAACTTGCTACGGCGAATCCACCCTATTAAACTTACTACGATAGCCATTAATACCAACATAAAATAGTAATCCCCCACACGATTTAGTACAGGGGGCAAATCCAAACCTGAACCACCACCAGTGACAGGACGCAAGATACGGATTAATTCCCTGGTAGCTGCAAAGGTACTAAGCATGGCGATAGAAAAATAAGGACCTTTTAAACGTAAAGTAGCCCAACCAATCAAAAGAGCAAATATAACTGCAATTAAGCCAGTCCAGGGTAAAGCTTGCCAAAAAGATAAATTTGGAGCAAAAGCCAGAGAGGTATTAGTAACTAGAATTCCCATGGTGTAAGCACCAATACCAAAAAAAACACCATGACCAAAATCCAAATAGCCAGTCATACCGCCGATTAAATTCCAATTAGAAGCTAACGTAACCCACAAGAAAATTTGTGTAGCAGTAAACAACTCAATACCACTAGCACCAGTTGAAGGATAGGCACTTAATAGTAAGATTAGTAATCCCCAAAGGGGAAAAGCTCCCCATTTTCTCAGCCAAATCCTAGAAAACTTTTTCACTTAACCACTAACTCAATCTGTCTGCATTTTTCTTAGACCTGATAACAGTCCTTGAGGTCGTAAAATTAAAACTACTATTAATACTAGTAAACTAATTACTACTCCCAAATTTATGCCAATTCCAGGTACATAGGTCGCTACCATCACCTCAGCTATGCCTAAGAACATCCCACCCAACAAAGCTCCAGGAATTTGCCCTAAACCTCCTAGCACCGTAATTGTGAAGGCTTTGAGGGTAAAAGGTTGACCCATAAAAGGATATATTGCTTGGATGGGACTAATTATGGCTCCTGCTGCTGCGGTTAGGGCGATACAGATACCAGCAGTGATTGCATAAACTTGTTCTATATCAATACCCACAATCCTCGCTGCATTTTTGTTTTGAGCTGCTGCTCGGATGGCTTTGCCTAAGCGAGTGTATTGTAAAAACAGATACAATCCCGCCATTATTGCCAGTGCTATGGCAAAAATTAGAGTTTTGACTATGGGGAAAGAAAGTCCCATTACCTCGAAAGAGCCACTATAGGGGACAGCGACGTTACGAGGATCGGCACTATAAATAATCTTATGCACATTAGCCAAGATAACCGAAATACCGAAAGTGGCTAAGAGTGTTGCCAGACTAGGACGCTCTAACAGTCGATTTAACAAGTATTTCTGCATCACAAAGCCCAGAATAAACATCACTGGCATAATTAACACCAATGAAATAAAAGGATCCAGGCTAAAAGTATTGAATAGTAGCCAGGCTAAATAGGCTCCAGTCATTAGGAATTCGCCATGAGCTAAATTAATTACTCCCATAACTCCCCAAAGAACCGAAAAGCCTAAAACCATCACGGCATAAAAACCACCTAGTAATAAGCCATTAATTAGAGCTTGAAGAAACTGATTCATTTCTTTGTTTCCATCCAGGCATAGGATAATTTAACTTAATTAGAGCAATTTCTTCTGGAGCTACTACTCGGATTTTTCCATCGACAATTTGGATTGTACCCATCGGCTTATCGATATTTTTGCCAGTTTCATCGAAGTTGATTTTGCCAAAAAAAGTTACTTCATTCAATTCTTTCATTGCTTCTCGCACAGCTTCTGTTTCCAGAGAGTCAGCTTCATCAATTGCCATTTGTAATGCTAGGGCTGCTGCGCTTGCTCCTGCTGCTTGATAGGTAGGAGGTTCACCCCATTTTGCTTGGTATTTTTCGGCATATTCCTCAGCCGTACCAAAGTAGTTTCCTTGATGTTGCATGGAACTTTCCCATTGGGTGGGACCAAAAATGTATTCCGAATCCTCTCCCATTTCTTGGACGAATTTCGGATTGGAAGCACCTACGGTAAGAACCATTGCTTTGGGGTTAAAGTCTTGTTCTTTGGCAGAACGCACAAATAAAAGGGCGTCGTTAAAATGCCCTCCACCAACGAAAATATCAGGATTTAAAGATTTAAACTTACTAGTAATAGCACTGAGATCTGCTGTGTCCCTGGGATAAGTTTCTACTGCTAATACTTCCATCCCATAATCTTTTGCCCATTTTTGAGTCCCTTCCGCCACATTCGTGGGAAAAAGTGTGTCTTCGTAAGCTATTACGACGGTTTTAGCTCCTTTCTCACTTAGTGCTTTTAAGATGGATTGAGTGAAATAGCTGGCTGGAGTATAGACACTAAATAAATTTTGAAACCCGCGAGTAAATAGAGAATCTCCAGAAGCTCCACCAGAAACCATAACTTTATCATATTTTTCTGCGATCGCGCTAGCACTTTTGGTCAATCCAGAACTATAGGGAGCTAATAAAAAATCTACTTGATCTTCCGTGATTAATTTCTCTACTAGTTTTGCTGTGGTGTCAGGGCTACTTTCATCATCATAATAAACTATTTCGACTTGGTAATTGCGATCGCCTACTTCAATGCCACCTTGACTATTAATCCAATCTTCCCACAGTTCATATCCTTGGCGAGTATCTTTTCCTTCCCGAGCATATTTACCTGTATCACTTACTGCTGCACCAATTTTAATGGTTTTAGTAGAACTATCTGGATTTTCTGCGCTCTGTTGATTACAAGCCGTAGTTAATGCCAAAGAAGCTAGTAATAAAGGCGTGATCAGCCAACTTTTCATAGTTTTATTTAATAGGTTAAATTTTTCGTAACTATTAAGATAGTATAAAGAAAATTTAATTGGGTGACAATATTTACTTACGTGATATCACTGAGTTTGATAGGGTCATGACTAAGCAATTATACTCAAGTTTTTTGTGATATTATGCTCGCAATATAAACGGCTAAAAATAGCGATAACCCAAAAAAAGTAACCTGGCTTCAAGATCACAGAAAAGAGATATTTTACTTTTTTCATTCTAATTTTGTTAAATAAATTATTAGTTTAGTTATGAATATATCATTGTTCAACAGCTTAAAATTTAGGATGCCATTAGTGGTTTTAGGAGGAGTTTTACCTCTAATTTTAGTTGCTATTTACATTGCCAGTGATCACGCAGCTAAAACCATTCGCCAAGAAGCCAAAGAGAATCTAATTATTAAAACTAAAACCCTTGCAGAGTCAGTATCAAGATGGGAGGAATCAAATATCTTAGCTCTAGGAACTCTAACTGAGCAGCCAGATATTGTTAGTATGAACCCAGAGCAACAAAAGCCAGTTTTAGACACTATAGCAAACAATTATAAACATATTTATTTAGCGCACACTGTTGATCAAAATGGCTGGATTATGGCTCGTAGCGATGAAAAAAAACCAGGGGGATATCGTGCAGATCGCACTTGGTTTAAGAATCCTATGTCAGGTGCTGATCTAACTCGTCAACTATTAATTAGTCGCACCATAGAGCAACCAGCCTTATGTTTGTCTGCACCCATTAGAACCGATAAATTAAACATATTGGGAGTAACGGCAATATGTTCAGATTTACAAGCTTTAACTCAACAAGTAGGGCAGCTAAAATTTGGTGAAACGGGTTATGCCTTTATTGTGGATGAGTCTGGTTCAGTTTTAGCTCATCCTGATCCCAAATACTTATCAGGCAGTAAACTCAAAGATGTAAGCTACTATCCCCCAGTAAAACATTTCTTAGCTGGTAATACAGGTGACAATATTTTCAACTTTTTTGATGAGGTAAATTGGATATCTTACCAGGTTCCTCTCAATAATGGTTGGGGTGTAATAGTAGTTCAACAAAAAGCCGAATTTTTGAAGAGTGAACAAGATTTTAAAAATCTGGCATTTTTTATCGCAGGGGTTGCTGTAATTACTGTGAGTTTTGTAACCAGTATTTTAGCAAATCATTTAATCGCTCCCATAACTAATCTTACCAATGCAGCTACTGCTATTGCTAGTGGTAAATTTGAGAAAAAAATCACTATTAATCGTCAAGATGAGTTGGGAATATTAGCTAATGCTTTCAATAAAATGAAAGCAAATCTAAAAAATTTGTTTGCTAGTTTAGAGCATCGTATTGAAATCAGAACTGCTGAATTAAAAGAAGCTAAGGATGCTGCGGAACAATCATCAGCGATCGCTTTGGCAGCCAATCAATCTAAAGATCGATTTATTGCTAATATCAGCCATGAACTGCTCACTCCTCTTCATAGTATTATTGGCTACAATCGATTGGTTCAACAAGATAAGAACATTAATCTTACTTATTCAAAACACTTAAAAGTAGTTGAAAAAAGTAGTGTTCATTTACTCAGTCTAATCAGCGATCTTTTGGATATTTCTCAATCCCGTCTCAACCAGATTACACTTAATCCTACTAATTTAAAATTGGAAAGTTTTTTAAATGAAGTAATAGAGATGATGAGTATGCAAGCTGAAGAGAAAAATATCATTCTTCAACATGAATATAATGATTTACCTCAATGGATTAAAATCGATGAAAAAAGGTTAAGACAAATACTGGTAAATCTTTTAAATAATGCGATTAAATTTACTGAACGAGGAAAAGTCACTCTCAAAGTTACTTCAGTCCCATCTAATAGCAACAATCATGATTCTCTTTCACGACAAAAATTAAGATTTTCCATCATCGATAATGGTATTGGTATGACGAGAGAAGACCTGAAAAAAATATTTAAACCTTTTGAACAAGCAGGAAACATTAAATCTAACAATGCTGGTGTAGGTTTAGGTTTATCAGTTGTTTCTGAATTAGTCAAATTGATGGGTGGACAACTAAGAGTTAAAAGCCACTTGGGCATAGGCTCTATTTTTTGGGTAGATATTATAGTTCCAGTTTTAGCAAAAAACCAAGAAATTGAACCTAAAATTTTACCTAGTAACATAGCCATGAATAGAGCAATTAAACCAAAGGTTTTAGTAGTAGATGATAAGGAAGTAAATCGCAAACTATTAATAGAAATTTTAGCCCCCAAAGGATTTGAAATATTTACTGCTGAAAATGGAGACGAGATGTTTAAAATAGCAGAAAATATTCAACCAAATATTATTTTGTTAGATTTGTTTATGCCTGTTAAAACTGGTTTTACTACAGCCAAAGAACTGCGCCAAAATCCTAACCTTAAACATATTCCTATCATTGTAGTGACTGCCAGTTTAATTACACAGGAAATGAGTGCTTATTTGGATTGTGAAGCTGTCCTATATAAACCTATTGATGAAGATAAATTATTGACGGTGTTAAATCAATATTTATCTCAAAGTGTTATTTAATTAAAGAACTTCTAATATCAGTACACAGAATTATTATACTAAATCCGCTTACCAAAGTATACTTTTAGTTTAAAGCATGGAATTAGCTTAAACCTTTCTGAATTCTACACGCGCAGCGCGGGCGACTCAAGCACTGGAATCAAGTTCCAGTGTTGCGCCCTTGACTACCGAAGGTCGTTCTCCATTTTATCGCTCAATTCAAGATTGACAGAGTACTAGTCGAATATATCTATAAATCTTGGTTGAAACTTCAACAACGTTTAATTTTTCAATTACGTGGACAAGAGCGTTGGTTAACAATGCTCAAAAGTGATGAAGAACTAATCACTGAATGTGATTGTTCTTTAGAACAAATTCAGAACAAAGCTAAAAGAATTATTAACAATTTAGGTTCAGATCGAGAGCAGAATACTTCTAGTCAGTTGTTCAATTTATATGATTCGACACAAGATATTTTTAATCAATATGCGATCGCATACTTACTCAAAAATGGCTGTAGAATTCCTAAAAAACCAGAAAATGCCAAAAAGTTTACTAACCGTCGTCGAAAGGCAGAAATCAAAGTAAATCGTTTAATAAAAAAACTTAACGGTAAAGCTCCACAAGGCAGAGACTTAACAGGTCAAAAATGGTTGGATATGCTTCTGACAGCTACAACCAAAGTTCCTAAAGACGAAGCAGAGGCAAAATCTTGGCAAGATGCACTTTTAACTAAAGCTAAATCAGTTCCTTATCCTATCGCTTATGAATCCAACGAAGACATAACATGGATTAAAAATGATCGAGGTCGGCTCTGTGTCAAATTTAACGGTTTAGGGGAATTCACCTTTGAAATCTATTGCAATAAAAGACAATTGACTATATTCCAACGCTTCTATGAAGACCAACAAATAAAAAAAGCCAGCAAAAATAATCATTCTAGTGCGTTATTCACTCTCCGTTCAGCAAGAATAGCTTGGCAAGAAGGTAAAGGTAAAGATAAAGATAAACCCTGGAATATTAATCGATTGATACTTTTCTGCACTTTCGATACTTTATAGAAAAGGCTGGGAATACCCTCAGCATTTATGCAGGGTGCGATTCGTTCCTACGAAATCCTCAATCTGAGGAGGGATGTAGGGCTTTCTTAAGAGTAACCCCTACTGGGTAGAGTTCGCACTTTTAAATCCTCTTAAGAATGACAACTTGTGTTCCATCAAAGTGAGGTGAGTAACCTAGAAAACCAAGTCTTTGCACCCTTGTGCGGGGTGAAAAGCATAGAGCGTCCCCTCTGGTGACGGAGGAGAGAAGTTTCCCTTATCTCTGGGACGACAACCCAGAGGTAATATGCGGGACTAAAAGCGGGCAGAGTAAATTGCTGAAAACGCCTAACCGCAAGCAAGAGTTCTATAACCGACCCTGGACTGAGATTATCTCAAGGAAAAGGACATCGTGGGGTAGAAAAGTTCTAAACGAATTATCTACAGAACCATCTTAAAATGCTGACAGGGGATATAAGCTAGTGGAAAATCCCACACCCTGTGAACCAAAATAACGGTAAGAACTAAGATATACGAGATTCTTGCGTTTTCGTATCGCACAATCAGTTCTCATAGGTGGACAGATGAACCCTAAAGGACTCAATCAATGGAACACAGGAACGAAATAACACAGTCTCATCCCCAGATTAACTGGTAGGTATTAGTCAGCACCGTATGATGAGGTTGTGAAAGATGGGTCAAGAAGCAAATGCCTAACCTGAAATCACAGGTAATGCCAGAAAAAGGATGGGGTAACGCCCAGGATATGCAGACGTGACTCGCAATGTATCGATGTGTAAAGTAACGAGTAGTAGCAAATATGCCTAAAACAGATTCACCCCCCTACATCCCCCCTAACAGGGGGGACACCATATGTTCTCTCTCCTTTCAGGAGAGAGGTAGAGAGAGGTCGAATACTGTAGGATGGAGCGATACCAATTGGCGATCCCCCCAAGCCCCCCTTAACAAGGGGGGAATGGAAGGGGGGATTTAAGCTACAAAAGAAGATTTACGCAGCATCTCGTCGTGGAGATGTTAGAAAAGTTAGAAAACTCCAAAAAACTCTAATGAGTTCGTGGTCAAATAAAGTGTTATCGGTTCGTAAGGTAACTCAAGATAATCGAGGTCGAAAAACGGCAGGAGTGGATGGAGTTCATACATTATCCCCAGAAGAACGTTTAAAACTCGTAGGTCAACTGAAAGTTACTGGCAAAAGTAATCCTACTCGTCGAGTTTGGATACCAAAACCTGGAACAGAAGAGAAAAGACCATTAGGAATCCCAACAATACACGACCGAGCATTACAAAATGTGGTGAAAACTGCATTAGAACCAGAATGGGAGGCTCTATTTGAACCAAACAGTTATGGTTTCCGACCAGGAAGGTCATGTCAGGATGCAATATGGCAAATTAAAAACAGCATACAAAATAGTCCTAAGTTTATTCTAGATGCTGACATTGCCAAATGTTTTGACCGCATCAACCACTTAGCCCTACTCCAAAAACTTGGGTATAAAGGAAAAATCAGGCAACAAATCAAAGCTTGGTTAAAATCAGGAGTCATTGACCAAGGGGTATTCACTGACACATCTGAGGGAACAATGCAGGGAGGAGTAATAAGTCCTCTACTTGCTAACATTGCCCTCCACGGTATGGAAACAATGTTAATGGAATTTGCTAAAACCCTCGACATGAGGAGAAAAGACAAACCTAATTGGCAAGTAAGTTGGCAATTGAAAGTTAAATCATTAACGTTTATTCGCTATGCCGACGACTTTCTCCTAATACACAAAGACCTAACCGTTGTCCAAAGATGCAGAGAGATAATCTCTGAGTGGTTAAAAGACATAGGATTGGAACTAAAACCTAGTAAAACCAGAATTGCTCATACGTTATACCCAGACAAGAGCGAAGATGGCAAAGCAGGATTAGACTTCTTGGGATACCATATCCGACAATTTCCAGTAGGAAAACATAGAAGCGCAATACATCCTAGCAATCAAGAAAAACTCGGTTTTAGAACCCTCATTACACCATCAAAGGATGCCTGTAAGAAACATCAACTCGAACTTAAAAGAGTAATTAGAAAACATAAATACTCCCATCAAGCACGTCTCATTAACGAGCTTAACCCAATAATCAGAGGATGGACAAATTATTATCAATTCTCTGATGCACAAACAAAGGGAGAACTTACAAGGCAAGATTACCTACTGTTCCAGAAACTTAGAGCCTGGGCTAGACACCGCACAGGTGAATGGTACAAAGCCGCAAGGAAATACTGGACAAAAATAGGCGACAATAACTGGGTCTTCGCAACCAGGCAAGAGGACGCGAACCCCTTACGGTTACTTTCACATACTGAATTTGGCAGCAGTTCCACTGAGTATGTCAAAGTTAAGGGCGAAGATAGTCCATTTAATGGCAAACTGGTTTACTGGAGTACCAGAATGGGACGCAGTCCTGATATGCCTTCTCGAAAAGCATCGTTGCTTAAGAGACAAAAAGGGGTATGTCCCTGGTGTTGCCTACACTTCCGTGAAGGAGACATCCTAGAAGAAGACCATATACTAGCCCGCGCCCTCGGTGGCAGAGATGAGTATAAAAATCTTCAACTGCTTCACGGACATTGCCACGATGCAAAAACTGCCTTAGATTTATCCTACATAAGAGAAAACAGCCTCAAGAAACACTTGAAGCACATCAACAAGGAATTAGATAAACACAACTGGTTCTGGAAAGATGACATCTTGTGTATTCAAAGGAAATCAAAAGGTAGAGAGTCCTACTGACAAGGGTAGATATGTTGAGTAGCCGTGTGATGGGAAATCTATCACGCACGGTTTCGGAGAGGAGGGAGAGAGTGGAAACACTCCTCTCGACCTGACGGGGTGACAAGCAACCTATAAGTTAGGCAGGACAGGCTTTCTGTGATTGCGATCGCTGAAAAGATTTGAGTAATATTTTGCTCAAAATCATCCTTAAATCCTAATCCCTCCTTATGAAATAAAGATAAATTCATTGATCTTTTCGTGCCGTTATAGTCTAAAAAGCCCGCCCTGCCGTACCTTTGACTGTGCTGTCACCCTGTCAGCCTCTCGACCTTAATGGGTAGTTCATCTAAGGATTTTAATAAGCCCTAATTACCATAAGAAAAACTAATATTATAGATAAGATTATTTTTGTTACATTAGTTAACAATTGCTCTAAGATGATTACATACATCAAAAATACATTCATTTCAAC
>JASJDB010000409.1 GCA_030065315.1 Xenococcaceae cyanobacterium MO_167.B52
GGTTCATGAAGAATTTTATTGACAATTCCTCTAGTGAGGGATTCAATCACATCTTGGTGTTTTTCAGCAAATTCTGACCCTAAGCGAGATAGAGCTTTTTCTAATTCTTGTTCTCTAATGTCTTCGACTTTGCTGCGGAGACAACTAATAGTAGGTACTGTTTCTAGGGAGCGCAACCAGAGGATATAGTTGGCAACTTCTTCTTCGATGATCCATTCTGCTTCCTGAGCCATTTTACGACGGGTTTCTTGATTGGCTGCAACTACAGCTTTCAGGTCATCCACGTTATAAGATTGAACTTGGGCTAATTCATTGACATTTGTAGCAATGTTGCGGGGTACTGAGATGTCAATGAGCATTAAGGACTTATCCTCAGAGAGATCAATTTCTTGCAGTTTGGTTTTGGTAAGAATTGGTTCTGTTGCACCAGTACTGGTAAAAACAATATCAGAATCTGCGATCGCATCCATCATATCTGATAGGGGATGGATTTCTAAGGTGGCTTGAGGAAACTTATTGGCTAATTCTTGGGCTCTACGATGGGAACGATTGACAATAGATATTTGAGTTGCCCCTTTAGAGATCAGATGTTTGACCAAAAGACAAGCCATCTTCCCTGCACCGATAATGGCAAATTTATACCCTGATAAGTCTTGGACTTTGATTTGTGCTAATTCTACCGCAGCAGAACTAATAGAAACTGCTCCTGTACCGATACTAGTTTCACTTCTAACTCTTTTTCCTGTAGAAATGGCTTGTTTGAAAAGGCGGTCTAGTAGTCTGCCCAGACCTTTATATTTTTGTCCCATCTTGTGGGTGGTTTTCACCTGAGCTAAGATTTGTCCTTCCCCTAGTACCAAGCTTTCTAATCCTGCCGAAACTCGCATCAAATGACGCAAAGCATCTTCATGGAGCAAGATAAACAGATGTTTTCTTAATTGGTAAAGGGAGAGATGGGCTTTCTCTGCCAAAAATTGAATAATCTCTGTTACCCCTTGTTCTGTCTCTCTAATAACGCTATAAATTTCCAGGCGGTTACAAGTACTAATGATTGCAACTTCTTCTATATGGGGATAACCCCGTAAATGAGCGATCGCTTCTTCAGTTTGAGCTTCTGGAATACTCAATTTTTCTCTTACTTCAACTGAAGCAGTATTATGACTTAGACCAACAACAACAATATTCATTTTTTCTACTCAAGATATCTTAAAAAGTACTTTTTAATAATCAGTTTGGGAACATTGGGAACTACAATATTTTTCTTTTAGGTTGATAAATTTAAGAAAATGTCATCCCAAAATTGGTTATGGGCTTTATACCTAGAAAATAGGACTGAGGATAAAGAAAAAATATCATTTTCTCCCCTCCCCATTCCTCTTTCTTAATTTCTCTTTATTATTCTTCTATGTTACAGAATAACTATTTAAGCTGTAAGGTTTTAGGTTGCTCAAACATATGCACTGTATCTACAAAACGAGCAGTTTTAGATTGAGAAGAAATAACTAAGCTTTGGGTTCTAGCTCCACCTTTAAAGAAGCGTACTCCTTGCATCAAAGTGCCAGGAGTAATACCGCAAGCAGCAAACAATACAGTTTCACCACTAGCTAACTCATCTGCATCATAAACTTTGTCTGGATCGGTGATCCCCATTTCTTTGAGTCGAGCCAGGTTACTTTCTTTACTTTCCCCAATCAAACCAGTTTTCACGATTGCGGGGTCATAAATTAACTGCCCTTGGAAGTGACCCCCTAAGCAACGCATTGCTGCTGCGGAAATAACCCCTTCTGGTGCTGCGCCAATTCCCATCAAGGCATGGATATTAGTACCAGAAAAGGCACAGGACAAAGCAGCAGATACATCCCCATCGCTGATTAATCTAACTCTGGCACCTGCTGCGCGAATTTCTTGGATCAAGTCTTTGTGACGAGAACGATCCATTACCACTACTACTAATTCCTCCACTGAGCGATTCATGCACTCTGAAATAATTTTGAGGTTTTCTGTAGCAGATTTGTTAATATCTACATGACCTTTTGCCACTGCTGGGGCAGCAAGTTTTTTCATGTAGAAATCTGGGGCAGCAAATAAACCACCCTTTTCCGCAATTGCCAGTACAGCCATTGAACCGTTTTGTCCATAAGCTACCAAGTTAGTCCCTTCACAGGGATCAACGGCAATATCAATTTGAATTAACTCTTCTGGATTACAGTAATTTGATGCATCTTCGCGGGTACAAATGCCAACTTCTTCACCGATGTAGAGCATGGGGGCATCATCCCTTTCCCCTTCACCGATGACAATGCGACCTCGCATATAGATTTTGTTCATCCGCTCCCGCATAGCTTCCACTGCTACTTGGTCAGCAGTATCTTTTTCGCCTTTACCCATCCATTTGGCAGATGCGATCGCAGCTTGTTCTACTACTTCAATAATTTCTAATCCGAGGGTGTTTTCCACGAAGATTTTCCTCCCTAGTGCATATTTATCCCTGGTATGGCGAAGCCTACTCAAGTCAAAAGTCTATCAGAGAGCGGTATCCCCTTTGATCTTTATTAAGTTTTAATAAGTTTTTTTAATACTTAGGTACTCTGATGACAAATAGTACCAATTATCCCCGTAGTTTCCTCAATTCTTTACTTAATCTTCATTCTAGTAGCAAATAAATATGCAAAAATTAAAGTCAAAGCCAAATCATTTGCCCAAAAATTCATTTTAAAATAATGAAGTTAATTAAGAGAAGTTTTTACCGAAATTGGCAAGAATGTTGGCTAATATTTCGGTATCATCGAAGACCTGCAATAGGCGGTTTTTTGCTGACAATTATTACAGCTATAATTGTAGCAATAGATGTAGAAAGAAGTTATGAAGCCCTTGGAAAAATTAAGTTGCAATCTGAGGATAACATTCCTTTTGTTAAGCTATTAAATACTCAAAGTAGGTTCAATTCAGCCAAAAATACCTTAGAAGAAGGAAAAAAATTTTTAACATCTGCTGCCCTAGTAGAGCGAGCCATTGAGGAATTAAATCTCAATAATGCCCAAGAAACTTTATTAAAATATGACCAGTTTATTAAAGATCTAAATATTATTCAAGACTTAGAAAATAAAACCTTAAATATAGCTTATACCTGCAATAATCTTAATCAATCTAAATCAGTAGTTGATTTTTTAATGAAGTCTTATGTTAAACATCAATCAAAAATCAACCACGAAAACTTGATCGCCATCAAAAACACCTTAATTGAAAGATTGGCGGAAGCTGAAATTGAGCTTCGGGATAGCAAAATAGAATTAAACAATTTTTTAAAAAAATTTGATCAGGGTAATTTAAAGCCTAATTCAGACCATAATTTTGCCAAATTGAGGCAAATTGAACAACAAATTACAGATGCTAAAAGAGAGATTAAACAAATTGATCAAAAAATTAAAGATTTAAGATTTAAGTTAGGGATTTATACTAGTCCCACAGCAGAAGATAATTCCCCTCTAGCATCTGACCAAAGAAGTTTACCAAATAATAATACCCCAGAAGATCATCAAATAATAGATACAAAAACTAATAACCCTAATTATGTAAATTCTCAAAACAATAGGATAAAATTAGCAAGACATCCTACAGAACCAGAAAAAAAACTATTGGAACTGACAGAAGAACTGATCAAATATGAAGGAGATAAAAGAATTTGGTTCAGTAAAATAGAAGCTTGGGAAAATTCTCGAAAAATTTATCAGAATAGTAATAAACCATCTAATTCTGCTAATAAGCAACAATATCAAGAGCTATTCACTAAAAGCGAAACAGCAGAAAATAAATATAAAACTCTCTTAATCAAGTTACATCAATTAGAAATTATTAGTAAACAAAAAAATGTCACTTCTATTCAAACCGAGCCAATTATTATCAAAAATACTTTTGGTGCTTGGAACAAAGAAATAATCCTCGTCAGTGGTATTGGACTAGGATTAGTCCTGGGCTTTGGGACAGCATTTACTCTAGATCGAAAAAATCCTTCTCTCAAAACCAGTGAAAGTATTTGCCAACTATGTGACACAAAGTTATTAGGTAAAATTCCTAATTTGAAAAAATTTGGGTTAGCAAAAATAAGTAATTCTCAGCCTACTTTACCAGAAAGATCTGTTTTAGAAGCTCCTTATTCCTTAGCTAGTCAAGCTCATAAAATAGTTTATCAAAATCTACAACATAATACAGTTAAAAGAAAGGTTAAAATAATTACAATTGGTAGTGCCGATTCTCAAGAAGGAAAATCAACTTTTGCAGCTAATTTTGCAGCTTCAACCGCCCAATCAGGCAAAAAAGTCCTATTAATTGACGCTAATTTTTATGAACCAAGGCAACATGAAATATGGCAATTATCTAATCATTTGGGTTTAACAGATTTACTAAAAAGTAATGCGAAACTGGAAAATATTGTTCAGTCTCCTAGCTTAAATATAGATGTTATTACCACTGGCTTTGTTTTTGGAGATGGCTTATCGTTATTACAATCGGAAACTATGAAACAATTAGTCAATCATATTAAACAAAAATACGATATTGTCATTTTTGATACACCATCGATTAACTTATATCCCAATGCTCTAACAATTAATAAGTTTAGTGATGGAATGATCCTAGTCGGGAAAACAGGAGTTACTAGTGTTACGAGTATGATGAGGACTAAAGAGCTGATCGATAAATCTCAACAAGTAATCTTGGGGTTAGTGGTAAATGACAAAATGACTAGACTGGTTAGTTAAGGGTGAAATTCTTCAGGAAGACAACCAGTTAATGCTAGCAACTCAACCAGATGCTTTATTTTTGATGTTTCGGGTTTGTTCTAAGATTTGTTCTACGTCTTCACTAGATAGACGCTGAACATAATTAATTTTAACTTCTTCTAAAAAGTCCACTAGTAAAGCCTCTATTTGAGTCAAACTTTTTTGAGCTTTGATTTCTGTAGTAAAAGACTGGCTAATATTAGCAAATAAGCTATTGAGCAATTTTTCAAACTGTTGATCTTCTGCCAAAATTGCTTGTAAGGTATTCGATAAAACTTCGTAGCTTTGAGTTACTAATTGTTGTGTTAGTCTAGTAATAATGCGATCGCCTCCAGGTAAAATACGTAATCCTTGATAAGCAGTAGTTTGAGCCAAAGCTTTATTGATACTGTATTGTAATAAAGTTTCTGCTTCTGGTTGAATTGCTGGTAAAACGTGATTTACAATTGTCTCCGCTAATATTTTGATTATTTCCGCCGTTTCATTAGTATTATTGAGATCAATATAAGAATTAGTCTTATTTCCCTCTACTAATCTGCCAATATCTCCTTGGCTAATGGAAGTTTGAATTTGATTGATCAAGCGAATAGTTACCACTTCTGTAACATCTTCAGCAATTCCTGCTACGATTCCCTGACTAATTTGCTTTTCTACTGCTCTCAAACTGATAATACGAGCTTGGTTTAAACGAATAGTTATAGGGATAATTCTTAACCATCGCCACAGGGGAAAAATAAAGAAAAGATCGTACCAACGCCACAGCATGGCATCGCGCCAACTAATTCCGATTCGAGTACGACTAATATACCAAGTGCGAGCTAGAAACTCTAAACCAAATAGCACTCCAAAAGGAAAATCGATATAGCCAAAATTATTAATATAACCACCGTTTTCACCAATATGGCGATAATAATTAGTAGCCATTAGAGGTTTAATTTCTTGGTTGTAAAAATTATATTCTTCTTCCCAACGGTTTTGTAGATGTTCCTTAGTCCAAAATTGCCAAAAAGCTTGTTTAGAAGATTTTTCCTCATTGGGGAGATGCTCTCGCATAATATTTTTAATTCTTTCGAGATTTCCTGATTTTCCTGCTTCAGCAAAAGAATCGTTTTGAATCATCTCTATGCTACGACGGCGCAATTCCCCTAAAATATTTTTAACAGCAGGACTATCCCAATCATTATTAACCAATTTTAATTCTTGTTTAAGTTGATCTACTTTAGCAATATATTTTTGAGTCATGCGATGGGGAACAATTCCTTTAACATCATCATATTGAAGAATAATTTTAGACAAT
>JASJDB010000410.1 GCA_030065315.1 Xenococcaceae cyanobacterium MO_167.B52
GTTAAATACCCAAATCCTTCCTTGCTTTAAAAAAAGATTGTTTTACAATTTTATATCGCAAAAATCCAGGTTTAGAGATTCTTTTAACAACTCTTTGTTCACTGGGAAACTTTCCTTCACTATGTAATTGATAAACAGTCTTTCTAACCTCTTCACAAGATTCTTTTATAGCCTTCTTGTGCATAGTAGTTCTGTATTGAGAATACTTAGCAGCGATCTTTTGACATAATTCAGGAAAATGCAGATATAGAGTCCTTCTATTAAAAGATGATTCTTTAGCCACCTGAACCATAGAAATAGGAGAAGTATTTTGTTTATCTAAAACTCTTTCTAAATACTTCTGCATTTTATCTAAATCAAGGGTTTTTCCCTTAGCTTTTGACTTTAATTGAGGCGGTGATGAAACAGAGCTTATTTTTAGCTCTGATTTAGTAAAATTTTCTTGAGTCAAAAAATCCCAAACTGATATCTCTAAACAATAACAAATACGTAAGAGCATCTCTAGAGAAGGTTGATTTTTCCCTTTACACCATAACCAAACAGTATTTTTGGGCATTTTTAACTGACGAGCAAAAGCAGCAATGTTTCCTTCATTATTTTTCTGTGCATACACTAATAATGATTTACTGACTATCTCTTTAGAGAAAAAAATGTGGGATAAAGAATTTTGAACAAGTAACTCGCTAAGATTATTTGCAACCCAAAGATGCCAATTGAGTTCTTTCTCCAAGTTCTTATTTACCAAATAACTACAGTGTTTTTCTTGTTTGCCAAGCCATTTTCCGCAGTTGCTACAGTATCCAGGTCGTGTTTTCCAAGCAATATGATAATTTTTTTTCTTACAGTAAGGACATAATTCTTGAAGGGCAATATTATGTATCGGACAAACTTTAACAGCATTAATTGCCCACAGTAAAGGTTCATATATTTCTTGTCTATTTAATTTCCATGATTCATAACATTTAGGACACCAGGATCGATATTTACTTAGTAAACCTCTAGAGGGAAGTAGTTCAAAGAAACTTGTTAAATTTAATAATTGAAGTCGATTTTGAAAAGTTAGTTTTGCTAAAGCATCTGCAATATCTAATGCCATGTCTCCTGTACCATTTATAATTCCTGTATAGCTATATATCTGGTATAAGTTACTACTACTATATTTTTTGTCGATTAAGGATTGTATGATTTTTTTCATCAAAATCCCTGGATAAACACAATGAGCAAGAGCAAGTCGAGCAATGTAGCTAGTAAGGCTTTCAATTAGAGGTGTACCTATTCCTATGGGAGCTAATGAATAGAGTTGACTACATTGAATTTGATTCGAGCTATTCAAGTTTAATGGTGGATATTTTTTAAAATGTCTATCCTGCATTTCGATCCATTCCTACTGAATCACGTTTGGCTTTACGTTGACCAACAGCTTGTTTAGATTTGGGTTTTTGATTAGTTGTTTGATTTGACTCTGAATGGGATTGAGATATTTTTTGGGTTCTAGAAATAGGCTTAATTCCTAATTCAAGCTCTGCACGAAGCTTTTCTGCTTCTCCTTCAATTTCTGTATATCTCTTTTCTCCTTCCTTGATTTTCTTGAGAATATTGCGACACTGACCAATGGACAAAGCTCGTCGTTCTAAATGCTTAAGAGTGACTGTTTTAGCTTCGTCCTCCATTGCATCGGCAAAAGCATTTCTCGACCAATTTTTAAGTATCCCTACACATCCCAAACTTCGCTCGTAAAGATATTCCCAATGAGATACAAAATCTGGCTCTTCTAAAACGGGAATCTGAGACTGAAAATTCCAAACTATACTTTGCCAATCTTCTCTATCTTCAATGAATTGGGCATCATAACGAGGTAAATGTATGTAGAGACTTCTTCTACTTAATTGATCGCCTATATCATGCAGAGTTAATAATTCATAAGTACCTAATAGTCCGTGTAAAACTTCTGTTCGATTAGCCAAAGACTTGATTGCTTCAGGAACATCTGTCAGTTTGCGTCCACTAGCCACAGCAAGCATATGATGAGCTTCGTCAATAAAAAAGATTTGCGGATGACGATGTTTTAGAGCTTGCTCTAATGCCCAACCTAAATCGGTTTCCAGAATTCTAGATTTAATTGCCAATTTTCCATCATCAGTCCGATAAACACCATCAACTCCATAATTGATCTTGTTTTTAATAAATTCTTCTGGTTCATGAAGAGCATACAAACAACGCTTGAGGTGGTCTTTGGCATTAAATAAGCCTGATTTTTGTAATACAGCTTCAACACTAGCTACTGCTAAATGACCCATATTATTTCTAATTGATTCCCATAGCTCCTCAAATATCCACTTTTCAGTTAATTTTCTCAATTTGGTCTTGCCAACTCCTGTTGGTCCAACAATGAAAATGAGCCTTGTTTCTCCGCAATGACGAACTAGAGGCTTAAGGTCTTCAAAAGCTCGATCCAAAAAAGGATGAGCCATTGTATATTCATCGTAGTAATTAAGACGATGTTCTTTAGTAGCTTTGAGTAATTCCAAGGGAAATTCTCTTTCTGAGGACATGATTAATATTTTTTAAACTTTTTAAATTTTGCGGGTTTGATTACATCTGATGGAGAATTATCTTCAACTAAACTGCTTGGTTCTAATCGTGATTTAACAGTTTCCTCCACGGTTATCTTAGGAGAAGTGAAAGGTATAATATTGGGCATTCCTCCTTCAATAACTCGGAAAATTTCGTTAGTCTGTTCATCTCGTAAACGCTGTTCTAGCAGTATTTCTTCCGCTTCTGTTTTGGCTAAAAAATTTCCCAGTTGCTTGGCTCTAATTTTGTAATTGCTATGGTGATTCTGATGACGTTTTTTCAATTCAGCCGTAGCCAAACGAATCTCTTTTTCGGAACGTCCTCGAAATAAAGCATAATACTCACTGATACATTCAAGCCATTGACCTCGAACATAAACATAAGCAATTCCCGCATTAAAAGGGTCATATCTGATATCAACCCAAGTATTTTCTATTTCTGGATCGCGTAAAGCATTGTGCCAGTAGTCTTTGTACTCTATTTTTACGCCTTTGCCTGGTTTAACTTTGGCTTTTCCTCTGGTTGTGGTGGGTAGGGTTAAAATTTTAAAATTGTTGTTGTAGGAGATTCGCCGACAATCACGACTACCAAACTGTTTGATGCCATTAACAAATGCTTCTCTTGGACTATAACCGTCTAAAGCAGGATGTTGCATTGTATCGTAAACTTCATATGCCCACTCACAAAGATGAGCATACAAAATACCTATAGTCCAAAGGGATAAGTTTTTAGGGATGACAGATTTAGTTACCTGTCTGACTTTTTTAGTAATTTGAGTATTACCTGCCAAGTTATAGAGTAACTGAGTATTAGTAGTGCCAAAAAGCCTTTCGCAAACACTACTAAATCTCGATTTGGCAGCAGGGCGATGTTTAAGAGTACATTCAAACATCGCTAATAGAGTCTCAAAATAGATGCTATGAAACTCTTTACCATTATCGGTAATTATTGTTTGAGGTAGTCGCTCATAACGTTGAACGCAGACTCTTAAAACCATCATGCAAGAACGGTATGATGGCGGGTCATAAGTAATATAGACTGCTAAAATACTACGAGAAAAAGCATCTACCAGAAAAGTTGTCCAAGGTCTTCCCAGGTTTTTGCCTGTTTTTGAACATCTAAGTTCGATATCTGACTGAGTGTGATCTATGTGACAAATGTGAAAAGGAAAATCACCATGACGAGGAGTTGTTAAATCTAATTCCCAGTAAATTGGTTCTAATTCATAGGCAGCGCGAGAACCAGACCTTTTGAGTATTTGTTCGTATCCAGAACGTTTTTTGATTTCTTTGATAAAAGTTTTATAGCTTGGTATTTGGCTATCGGGAATGTTTGCCTCACTACAGGAATTAACAAAAGCAGCATAGACAGCTTGTTTGCGCTTTTGTTTTTTTGTTTCATAATCTTCTTTGATAAAATTTTCTATTTTCTCAATAATATGAGCAGGAAGTCTTCTATTACGATTTCCTTTTTTATGGTCAAAACTTAGCAATCCAATATATCCGTATCCATATTGCTGTTGGGCTTGGTGATAATCAGATAG
The DNA here is from genome assembly GCA_030065315.1 of Xenococcaceae cyanobacterium MO_167.B52. Taxonomy (GTDB): domain Bacteria; phylum Cyanobacteriota; class Cyanobacteriia; order Cyanobacteriales; family Xenococcaceae; genus JASJCP01. Next base: position 4,118 of record JASJDB010000410.1, read on the forward strand.
CCAATTTCTTAAAGAACGCTCTTGCAAAGTTCCCGATTTTATAGGCTGTCCATTTAAGTAAGGTTGAATAGAGCGATAACGATAATTGGCATCTTTTAAATCTTTTTCACTAGCTTGTTGTAATAACTCTAAAGCTTGAGTATCAATTTCATTAGTTTTAGCTTTTTGGAAGCTAGTAATTTTGCCTTGGCGAATTAGATTTTCAAAAGTATCTTTGGGAAATTCAATAGGCTGATTGTCTGCTGTTTGTAACAGGATATTATCTTCACCAATTAAAGAAATAGTCAGAGCTTTACCATTGTAACTAACGATATTTCCTGTGCTGAGGTTAATTACTGGGGAAATAACTGTATTATTGGTAGTCTGAGAAGCATTAATCGCACTATAAGATAAAGCAGTGAGATGATCGCTAAATAGTAGGCATTTTTCAGGTTCTACTAAAGGAGCAAGACTCAAATCGAAATAAATTTTTTGTTGAGCAATTAAATGATAAATGTCATCAGCCTTAATGCTTTCAACTAGGTTTAATAACTCGCTTAAAGTAATTCCAGGTCTAGCTTTAATAATTGAAGCTATTGCACTAAAGCTAGATTCGGATTCATTGAGTCGTTTTCTATCTCTTACTCTGTAATAGTCTTCTAAAAATTCTAAGTTTCGCTGCATTGTCCAATTTACAGCAGCACTAGACCAAACAAAAAAACCCAAACCAAACTGATCAGCATAATTTTCTGCGGGAGGACAACGCCAACACTGTTCATCATCTAAAAAGTAACGATTAGAATTTTTTTCTGCTAATTTCTGTAGCTGCTCTTCTGTTTTGCACTCCCACCAACCTGCGGAATCGTTACGGATCACGAAAAAGTCTGGGGTATAAAAAAATCCAATATTTTTTCCCGATTCTGATTGATAGTTTATTTTGAAAGATGGCGGTTGATCATAGTACTCCAGAACCTCGTCATCGTGTTCTAGTTGATAAATGAAGGGTAATTCTACTTTGTGGGATTCAAATTGAATCGTAACCCCCATTTTTTGACTTGAATACCGTCCAGAAACGTTCCGCTTTCCTCCTCCGACTTGGCGAGAAGGTTCAGATGAGCGAATAACTTGTATCTCTTGTTTTGCTTCCTCTGATATTTTGTTGAGATCGCACCAGTGCTGAAAATCGTCTTCGGAAAACATCGAACTATGTTTTTTAAGCTCTGTTATTTAGATTATACACAATTAATATATATATAATCTAGAAGATTTGTAAACAGGACTTTGCTTTAGAAAAGGTTATTCAAAATCAAATTATCCAATCTCAAAAATTGCAGAAAAAACCAATGTAATAAAATATTGAGAGACTCAATGAAGCGATAAATTCAGTTAAAAATAAGGATTAAACTAAATAAGCTTTCGCTAATTTTTGCTCTCAAAACTTGTAATAATGCCCAAAGGACAAAAGAAATCTAAAGGAGTCCCAGAACTGTACGATGAAGTAAAAAAGAGAGTAAATTTGTCCTTAACGCCAACAGCGATCGCTGGATTAGATCGGCTTTCTCAAGAACTAAATTTGTCCCGTTCAGAATTAGTAGAACAAATTGGACGGGGTTCGATACCAATAGCAGAACAAAAAAGTCTGTCTGAAGAATTTATTATTTCTCCCATCCAGTCTTTACCGATTACAGAATGTACTGGTTTACCTGAAGCAATGGGAGCATTTCTAGTAACAGATTATGCCCAGTTTGCTTATGTAGGGTCTAGCACCAATTTAAAGAAAAGATTTGAAGATTTAAGTTTTTTAGAACAAATAAACCAATTTAAAAGTAATGTGGCTGTAGATAACTTAAAATCACAGCTAGAAGTCTTGTGGATTGAATGCGATCGCTATCAGGTCATATCTAAAATCGAGCAACAATTATTAGCCCAGTTTCACAATCTTACTTTTTTTCAGAATCGCTTATCAGTCAATAA
>JASJDB010000411.1 GCA_030065315.1 Xenococcaceae cyanobacterium MO_167.B52
CAATACTGTTCGGTTAAAAAAGTTATCTGTTGAGAAAGAGAGAGAGAAGAACGTCCTTCGGAGGATGGAGAAGGTGGAGAAGAAGGGGAGGACAAGGGAGCAAGACTTTCTCCACTCTCCCCCCTCTCTCTTCCATACCTCCCACACTCCCTAATTTCATTAAGTTTGTGGGCTGATCCGAACAGTATTGCATTCCAAACTATAAATTCCGAATTCCATCCGCGAAGCACGACTAACGAAGGTCGTTCCGAACTTTGAACTATTATTTAACCTTGGGGGATCGTAAAGAAAAAAGTACTGCCTTCTCCATAAACACTTTCTGCCCAAATTTTGCCTCCATGTTGCTCTACAATATGGCGAGAAATGGCTAAACCCAAACCAGTTCCTCCTTTTTGGCGCGAATCAGAAGCATCTACCTGTTGAAAACGCTCAAAAATAGTTTCTAATTTGTTGCTGGGAATCCCTCTTCCCCAATCTTGAATAGCAAATAATACTTCCTTACCTTGTAGTTTGGATCTTACCCATACTTTACTATTCACAGGAGAGAACTTAATTGCATTACTCAAAATGTTAGTTATAGTTTGCAAGATCAAATCTCGATCAACCCACAAATTGCAGGGATTAAGCTCAGTTTTAATTGTAACTTGCTTTTTCTGAGCCATAGGTTGCAGTATCTCGATCGAATGTTGGATTAACTCTGCACTATTACAATGTTTTCTTTGAATTGTATCTTTGCCCGACTCCATACGTTCTAGATCCAGAACATCATTAACCAGGCGGACTAAGCGATCGCTATTTCTCAGAGCTATATGTGCCATTTCTGATCCTTTGGGGGATAGATGACCTAAACGTCCTGCGGATAATAGTTTAATTACTCCATGAATCGAAGTTAAGGGAGTTCGCATTTCATGACTGGCAACGGAAACAAACTCACTTTTCATCCGTTCAATTTCTTTACGCTGAGTAATATCATCAACCATAGAGAAAAATCCTTTTACTTCACCGTCTGAATCGTAATCAGGAATATAAGTGGTATTGATCCAATAGGGATTACCATTTTCATCTGTGGGCTGAATTTCAAAAGTAACTGCTTTTCCTGATAAGGCTGTTTCAATATAGGGCAGCATCTTTTGGTAGTTATCTGCTCCGAATAATTCTTTGATGGTTTTGCCAACTAGACTAGAGCGAGATTTGCCAAACCAAGTTTCGTAGGTACGATTATTGTAACGGTAACGCTGCTGCTTATCTATATAGGCAATTAAAATTGGTAAAGCATCAGTAATCAACTGTAGTTGTTCTTCACTGCGCTGAAGGGATTTTTCGGCTTGCATCCGCTCGCTGATATCCATAATCGTACCCCAAACTTTGACCACTTTACCTTGACTATCTACTGTGGGTTCTCCTTTAGTTTCTAGGTATTTAACCCTACCATTAGGCAAGATCCAACGATAATTAAATTGCCAAGGGATCCCTTCTTGATGACCTTTTTTTAGATTATTGTCAACTAGTAGCAGGTCTTCTGGATGAATGCGCCCTAAAATTACTGTACAAGGAGGTATTAGATGAGTCTGAGAAAATTCCAAAATTTTAAATAATTCTTCTGACCAACTTAACTCTTGAGTTGCAGGGGTATATTCCCAACTGCCAACTTTAGCAATTTTTTCCGCTTTGGCGAGTAGTGCTTGAGAAGCTTGCAGTTTTTCTTCAGCTTGTTGCCGTTCAGTGATATCCTTCAGCATCAGAGTAAATAGTATTCCTTCTCTGGTTTGCAATTTAGCAATAGAGACTTCTGCTAAGAACCTTTCACCATTTTTACGAAGACCATATACATTGGCATTACGCTTTATTGCTATACCTAATTGCTCTGCTGATTTAGTAAAAAATTGTTCAATATGTGGGGCATTTCCCTGATCGAAAGCTTCTGCTAACAAGATATTTAACGACTCTCCGATCACTTCTTGGGCTTGGTAGCCAAAAATATTTTCTGCTCCTCGGTTAAATAATTGAATCTCCTGTTGTTCGTCAATGGAAATAATGCCCTCATTAGCATTATCCAAGATACCTGCCAGCTTTTGCTGATTTTCTCTCAGAGCTGCTTCGGTTTGCTGTCTTTCGATAATTTCTGCTTGTAAAAGTTTGTTGGTCGTGCTTAACTCAGTGGTGCGTTCTGATACTAGTTCTTCTAAATTATCAAGTAATTGGGCTTGGGATAAAGCTACCCCAATTTGATTAGCTAACTGACTTAATAACTGGATTTCAGGTCTTTGCCACTCCCTGGGATTATGGCATTGATGGGCGACTAATAGACCTTTAAGTTGGTTTTGACTCAGAATAGGAACTACCAGTTTAGCTTGAATTTTAAACTGTTCTAATAGCCCTTTGATGTCATTAGAAATTGGAGCATCAACCAGATTGTTAATCGCTAAAACTTTTCCCTGACAGTATCTAGCTAAGAAAGATTTACCAACCAAGAGAGGGTCAGCAATTTGATAACCTAACATACTGGGAAATTCAGGCAGAATTGACTCACTAATAGGTACAGCAATATTATTTTCTCTCAATTCTACAATCAAAACGCGATCGCAAGCTAACAGATGTTGTACTTCAGTAACAGCAGTTTGCAGAATTTCATCTAGGTCAATGGACATCCGAATTTTGCGAGTAATTTCTGCTAGCAATTGAGTTTGTTGATACTGGAATTCGAGTTTATTCCAAACTTGACGCTGTTCTGTAATATCAATACCTGTAGCAATAACAAATTCTACTACTCCTTGATCATCGAATAAGACCGTATTAGACCAGGAAATTAGATGCTGACTACCATCTTTAGCTATCCAAGAATTTTCATATTGTTGAGAGAATTGTCCTACTAGTAATCGCTGGAATACAGCTTTAACTGCTGCTTTTTCTGCTGGGGCGACTAAAATTTCCCATATAGGCTTACCTTTAATTTCTTCAAAGCCATAACCAGTGATCTGTTCGCAAGTATGATTGAACCCAACTATCATACCTTCTCGGTCTAAAACAGTGATTAATGCTCCCACTGTATTGATAATGGCGTTAGAAAAATCTCTTTCCTGTTTCAATTGTATTTCTACCTTTTTACGTTCTCGAAGAGCAGCTTGCTGCTCGCTAATATCCCGATGAGAACCAACCATCCGAATTACATTATCTGCTTCATCCCACAATGCTTGTCCTCGGTCTAAAATCCATTTGTAGCTGCCGTCTTTACATCTGATGCGATACTCCGAGCTATAAAAAGAGGTTTGATGAGCAAAATGGTCTTCAATAAGCTGAGTTACCCCACCAATATCTTCGGGATGAATTCGTTTTGTCCATTCTGCCAAACTATTACTGATTTCATCTTCGGCAAAACCCAGCATCTCTTTCCAGCGTCGCGAAAAAAATACTTCATTGGTTCTAACATTCCAATCCCAAATACCATCATTAGCTCCCTTCAAAGCCAATTGCCATCTTTCTTCACTTTTCTTAGCTGCTGCTTCGGCTTGTTTTCTTTGGGTAATATCTTGGGCTGCTGCAAAAATTACCTGTTCCGATAAATATGGTTTGGCTGTCCACAACAACCAATGGTAAGAACCATCTTTAGTACGGTAGCGATTTTCAAAAGAAATAGTGGTTTTCCCTGTTGCTAAATTTTCCACTTCTGCAATGGTATCAGCACGATCTTCGGGATGAACGAAGTTAATAAAGGGTTCAGCAAGTAGCTCACTGGGGGGAAAACCCAAAATTTCGGTAAAAGCAGGATTTATACGCTTAAAATAACCATCAAAACCAGCAAGACAAAGCATATTGGGGTTAATGTCGAAAAAATGCCCGAATTCGGTTACTGTTGATTGTTCAATCCTGGGATTTTCCTGCTGATCTAAGGGTGTTGTTCTATGGGATAAAGTGCCAGGGATCACCTGTTGGCTTTGATTTAAACTTCTGAGTAGACTCTTATAAGTAATAACTCCAATTAATTCTTGATTTTCTTTGACAATAGGAACATAACTGACTGAATGCTGCTGTAAAAACTCCCAAACTGACTGAAAATTTTGAGATTGAGATAGTCTTAAAGTGATTACTGGCTGAGTCATTACGGAATCAACCCTAGTATTTATCAGATCAACTCCTGTAGCGATTAACTTAACTACATCTCCCTTTGTCAGAATTCCGATTACCCTTTGTGCTACCACTACTAAAGCACAGTCAGAAGCCTTATTTTGTTGTTTTTGGTTGATTAAACCTATCGCATCTGAGAGTAGAGTTTCTGGTGCGACAATTAAGGGATTCTTTTCGATAAATTGCTCAATACACATTAGGAAAAATCTACCTAACGATCAAAATTCAAGATTAGTGGTCGGAAATGAAGTGGAAAACAAAAATTATAGTTTCTCTACTCTAGCTTACTAGTAACCAAACAATCAAAGTTTACTATCTCTTATTTTAAGAGGTGTTTCCTCACAAGTTTCTCAAATTTCTTTTCTAAATTGTTAAACAGACCAATCATCCTTTCAATAAAGTATTGAAGGTAGCACAAATGTTAGAGAAGTTAATTGATTTTATACAATCCGAATTAGGGATCTCTGCTGACGCGATTTCTTTGGCAAAAAAAACTGAGACTTTAGAGCCTTACACCTTGCCGATAATTTTATGGAGATATGGATTCCTTGACAAAAAGCAATTAAACCTTATATTTGACTGGTTAGAATTAGCTTAGTCCCATATAGACTGTATTTCATTAAAATGATAACCTCTAAGTGCGGTATCAATTATTTTTTTGACCAGAGTAAAACTATTAAAATCCCCAATAATAAAACTTCAGTACCTAGTAAGCTGTCGATCACTTGTGCATCTTGTGGCTGAAGAACAAAGTAAGAACGGAAAAAGGTATAGGGGATCAATTGTAATAGGATAATTCCGTAGAAAAGCAACCATATCGACCAGATTGTACCCTGCCACAGTAGGATAGCTGTTATAGCAATACGGGGTTAGGTTAGGACAAATTTAGCTATAATCAAGGCGACCAGCGAAGCTGTTGCCTTTGGCACCGCGAAAAAAGAAAAAAATGCCTGCTCCTTATAGCTACGATTTGAGAAAAAAAGCCGTCAATGCCTATCATCGAGGGGAAAAAAAGATAAATATCTGCAAAATGATGAACATTAGTCGTAACACTTTAGACCTATGGCTATTAAGAGAACAAGAAACAGGAGATTTTAAAGCGATCGCCAAGCGTCCTCCCAAAAATAATCGTAAAATTCAAGATTTAGAGAGATTCAAACAGTTTGTCAGGCAACACCAAGATCAAACACAGCAACAAATAGCAGAAAAATGGGGAGAGAATGTGACACAGCAAAACGTTAGCGATGGAATTAAAAAGTTAGGCATAACCAGAAAAAAAAACTTACGGATATCAAGAGAGGGATGAAGAGAAAAGAACAGAATTTAACCAGAAACTCCAGGAAAAAGAACCCAAAAACTTGGTTTATGTAGACGAAGCAGGATTTGATAACCGAGATGATTACCCTTACGGTTATAGCCCCAAAGGGGAAAGATGTTATGCACTTAAATCTGGGAAAAGAACAGAGAGAGTTAGTTGGATTGCCGCACTTAAAGAAGGAAAAGTATTCGCACCGCTAACTTTTGAGGGTTCATGTAATCGGGATTTATTTGAAACATGGCTTGAGAAAAGTTTGATTCCTCAGCTTCAACCAGGAAATATCATTATCATCGACAATGCCACTTTTCATAAAGGACAAAGTATCAGAGAAATAGTAGAAGAAGCAGGATGTGAGATTTGGTATCTGCCTCCCTATTCTCCAGACTTGAACAAAATAGAGCGTTGGTGGTCTGTTCTCAAGACCTGGATGAAACAGAGAATTAAGGAATTTGAGACAGTAGGAGAGTGTGTTGATGCAGCTTTCAAAAAATGTCCTAACGTATATCCGTAACGCTATATTTATCCTCATAAACAACTTCAAAAGAGTCTAGAACGCTTGTTTCCTAGAACCAAGAATCTAATCTAACCAACCCAATAAGTTAGTTTGGTAGCTTAATCTAGTAATTTAATTCTTTCCAACCTCTATTTAAGTTC
>JASJDB010000412.1 GCA_030065315.1 Xenococcaceae cyanobacterium MO_167.B52
ATGTGCCATTGAATTGCTCCCGATCGCCGTTGACTGTGAAGCTGTTTTTCATTGCCTATTCTAAAACTCTCACAACCCCCGCTTTGACTACACTTGACAACTCGTACTTTTTCTTAACTTGTCACCAATGGTTATTGGCTAAAGTGCCGAATCATCCTGACTTTGAAGAGTGGTTAGAAAAAGGAACTTTGCCTGCCAAAGCCATTAAAGAGTTATGCGCTCCATTTAGAGAACAAGAACCTTTTGTCAATCAACCAGGTCGATTTTACACTTCCGCGATCGCTTTGGTTCACTATATGTTTAAATCTTGGCTTAAAGTTCAGAAGAAATTGCGTCAGAGAATTGAAGGTAAACAACGCTGGTTGGCAATGTTGAAGAGCAATCAAGAATTAGAGGCAGAATCTGGCAAAAGCATATCAGAAATTAGACTTCTGGCACTCAAGATACTTCAACAAATTGACCAGCAACTAGATAACCAAAAAATCAATCCTAAAAAGAAGCAGAAAAAGCGGAAAACAACTAAATCCCAGAAAAAAAGCTCTACTATCTTTAATTCTTTGTTTGAAAGATCCGATGAAGCTACTGATAGTGCGACCAAATGCGCCATAGTGTATTTACTCAAAAATGGTTGCCAGATTGATGAAGAAAATGAAGATGACGAAGATTTAGAAGAATATATTCTTCGTCGGCGTAAAAAAGAAATCGAAATTGAAAACCTTCAAAAGCAACTGAGAAGTCGTCTTCCATCGGGAAGAGACTTACAATGTCAATTGTGGCATCAGACTTTGGAAGCAATCGAGCATAATTACGTACCTGAAAATAATACTGAAGCTCGGTTATTACAAGATCATCTCTCCAGAAAATCTGCTGCTGTTCCTTATCCAGTAGCCTATGAAAGCAATACAGATTTAACTTGGCTCGAAGATGAGCAAGGAAATTTATTCGTTAAATTTAATGGCTTGGGGGATCATAAGTTCGAGATTCGTTGCGACACAAGACAACTTGATTGGTTTAGACGTTTCTTAGAAGATCAAAAACTCAAAGAGAAAAGTAAAAAAGACAAAAAAGAGGGACACAGAGAAAATGAACTATCTAGCGCACTTTTTGGTCTAAGGTCTGGAAGAATTTTATGGAGAGAAGGAGAACAACAGCCAGATAGATGCAAAAAGACTATCACTCGTGCTTTTCTCCTATTGTTTCTCAATCAAGAATACAAATTAGCACTAATCTTGCTTCAAAGCTATAGACAGCTAAAAAAGCGACTGCGCCAAGAACAACCTTGGAATTACCATAGATTTTATCTTCAGTGTTCTATAGACACTAGGTTATGGACAAAAGAAAGTACAGCATTAGTAGCACAGGAAAAGACTGCTAAATCAAAAGATGCGATCGCGCAGTGTCTCGGCAAAGCCGAGATCGCTCAAACTGAAGAAAAGGGCAAGCTTGACTTAGAACAACAGAAGCACATTAAAAGAAAGCAAACTCAATTAGCTAATTTACAAAATCTTCCAGAGCGACCTCATAAAGATTTATATATGGGAAATACATCAATTATTCTTGGCATATCTCTAGGTTTAAAAAAACCTATAACAGTAGCTGTAGTTGATGTAGTAAGTGGTCGAGTTTTAACCTACCGTAGTGCCAAGCAGTTGTTAGGCAAAAATTACAAGTTGCTGAATCGTCAAAGACAAGAAAAGCTCAGACTGTCTATTAAACGTCATAAAGCTCAAAAACGAAATGCACCTAATAACTTTGGTGAATTGAATTTAGGTAAACAGGTAGATCGATTATTTGCCAATGCTGTTATTGAACTGGCTCGTTCTTTTCGCGCTAGTAGTATTGTTCTGCCCGAAGTTAGCCAGATTCGAGAAATTACTCAAAGCGAAGTTCAAGCCAAAGCAGAAAAGAAAATATTGGGCTACAAAGAAGGTCAAAAAAAATACGCTCAACAATATCGGGTTAATATCCATAATTGGAGCTACGGTCGTTTAACAGACTTTATCAGTCAAAAAGCCAATATTGAGGGAATTCCCATAGAAAAAGCACGACAGCCATTGGGTGGCAGCAATCAAGAGCAAGCGAAGCAGATTGCGATCGCTGCTTATAATTCACGACTCGAAAAAGCTGTTTAAACAATAATTAATATTTTTAATCGAACCTTGACAATAAAATAACTAATAGCGTCGCGGTTCATGGCTTATGAGTAAGTCCTCTGCACAGTTGATAGGGATGTTCTTGCTAGAGTAACTGCTGTATTTTGAGCATCGTAATTTGAACCAAGTAACATCTTTGATGGGTTAGTTTGATTGTCGGAAGACAATTTTTCTTTCTGACCCTGGTAACTACCCGCTTCTGAAGCTGCTATCTCTAGTCCTCGCTAATGTAGATAGGAAAGTGCCTTAATAAAGATTCTTATAACTCTATATTAACGGTCAGGTGCGCTCCCAGCAATAAGAAGTATGTCTTAAAGATGAGGAACAGCTTGAGACTAATCCTACAATCAGGATACAGATTACTGTAGTGGTAGTTACTGAATCACCTCCTTCATCGGAGGAATCCTTCCCAAATTATTTTTTGTCAAACCTAAGCTTGGGCGAAATTCCTAGGAGGTTCGACAGAAATTTGAAACCCTTGTCTTTCGTTGCTTTCATCAGAAATTTCCGCACAAAACTTTTGTTTTTCTGGTGATTGGAAGTTCTTACAACATAGATTATTTGAGCTTCAGCAGAATCGCAATCAGGAGTATTGGTAGATAAGAGGTTCTGTGGGTTGAGTTGCTTAGACCTTCCCCAAGTGGGATGGTTTGAAAGATTCCCACGCTACCTATGGCTATGGCAATACTTTGCGTTGCTTAGACCTTCCCCAAGTGGGATAATTTGAAAGCCTACAGATATAGTCATTTCAAATAACAATGAAACACTTCTTAGGCTCAAACCTTTTCATCGCAATAAATAGTTGTCTCAATCTAAATTGAAATAACTTAACTATACTTATTACTAATAGGATTTCTAGATGTAGCCCTCTCGAAAAGTGACATGAAAAGGGATAACTGTGTATTAAAAATTGTTTGGAAAGGATTGAAAGGAGTGCGCCCTTGGTAAAATCAATCAAACATTACTATTCAAACAGCGTCATATTATCATTCTGTAGAGTTGATAACTGAAAATAATAAAAACAAATGTTCTGACAGATGAAAATATTTTGTTTTGCGACAAGTAATATGTGAATAATTTTAATTTTTTAATACGACACAAGAATGTTTAAAAGGGACATTATTTTGTTAACTGCGACAATAATATGTTAACAACGACAGTTAATTATTGAATGTACAACTGTACAACTGTACATCTAAGCTCTCGATGGGATTTGAACCCACGGCTTCTTCCTTACCAAGGAAGTACTCTACCCCTGAGTTACGAGAGCATTCAAGTTTTTCACGCCATATAAGACTGTATCAAATCCGACTCAAATCATAGTATTATTTGAAACATTTGTTCATAAATAAGATGAATTGGGGGAAATGCGATCGCATTTCCCCGAAAAATCATTATTGATTAAGGAGCTTATATTTATTTATATAACCTCAAATAATTACAATTATGGAAATTAAAGCCAGAGGAAAGATTGAAAAGAAGGGTTTTGGTTTGGGAGTTTGGGCATTAGTAACTCAAGAAGGAAAAACCTATGAACTTTATCAGCCACCATCAGAATTATGTCAGCCTATTTCTGAGGTAAAAATTGAAGGTAAAATCCGAAATGATATTATGACAGCAGCCATGATCGGTAAAGTTTTAGAAGTTACATCTTTTATGATCGAAAGTCCTTAAACTGTTAATCATTAATGAATAAAAGCTTATAATAGCTTGCTTTTCTTGAGAGAGATTAGCTATACTATTAAAGTGAAGTCGTTATGAGTTGTAATTATAAAAATGACTATACCTAAAGTAGAAAATACTGTAATTATTGGTTCGGGTCCTGCGGGTTTCACGGCTGCTATCTATGCAGCCAGAGCTAATCTTAAGCCTGTGATGTTTGAAGGTTTACAAGCAGGGGGAATTCCTGGGGGACAACTTATGACTACTACTGAAGTAGAGAACTTTCCTGGCTTTCCCGAAGGAATAACAGGACCTCAACTGATGGAGCAGATGAAACTACAAGCAGAACGTTGGGGTACAGAATGTTATACAGAAGATGTAGTAGAAGTAGATTTAACCCAACGACCTTTTACCATCCGTTCCACAGAAAGAGAAGTTCAAGCTCATAGTATCATCATTGCTACAGGTGCAACTGCCAAACGCTTAGGACTCCCCAGCGAAAAAACTTATTGGAATAATGGCATATCCGCTTGTGCTATTTGTGATGGTGCTGCTCCCATATTTGTTGGAGAAGATCTGGTTGTAATTGGTGGTGGTGACTCCGCAGCCGAAGAAGCAGTATACCTTACTAAATATGGTTCTCATGTGCATCTTTTAGTACGCAAAGGAGAGATGCGCGCTTCTAAAGCTATGCAAGATCGGGTTTTAGCCAATCCTAAAATTACAGTTCATTGGCACACCGAGGCAGTGGATGTATTCGGTGAAAAGGGACTGATGACAGGAATTAAAGTTCGTAACAAACAAACTGGAGTAGAAACTAATATTGCAGCTAAAGGGCTATTTTACGCGATCGGTCACAATCCTAATACTAGTTTATTTAAAGGACAGCTAGAACTAGATGCAGTTGGTTACATTAAAGTGCAGCCTGGTACAGTAGCAACATCTATCTCTGGAATTTATGCTGCGGGGGATGTTCAGGATCATGAATACCGTCAAGCGATTACTGCTGCGGGTACTGGTTGTATGGCTGCATTATCAGCAGAAAGATATTTATCGGAACATAATCTGATTACCGAATATTCTCAAGAAGTTGTAACAGAAAAAGAAGTAGTTACTGAAACTAAAACCCCTGAAGCTACAGAAAATACTTTCGATATCAATGCTACTCGTCACTATGGTGGTTATGCTTTAAGAAAACTCTTCCATGAAAGCGATCGCATTTTAATGGTAAAATACGTATCTCCTACTTGTGGTCCTTGTAAGACCCTTAAACCCATATTAGATAAAGTTGTAGCAGAATATGAAGGCAAGGTTCACTTTGTCGAGATAGATATTGTAGAAGAGCCAGAAATTGCCAAAATGGGACAAGTAATTGGAACTCCTACTGTACAATTTTTCCATAACCAAGAATTAGTTAAAGAAATGAAAGGCATTAAACAAAAGAGTGAATACCGTCAGATTATAGATAGTTATTTGCCTACCGTAGTCAAGTAAAACTTATTACTTCTCTTTACAGAAAACCTTTTCCCCAATTTCTACCCGGGATTTGCTGGAAAACTTTGAACCATTGATTTAGAATGCCTCTAAAGGATGCAAAATCGAAACAAAACTTTCAAAGCATTACTTTGCCGTTGAGGTTTCAAAGCATAGCCTTGCCACATCTGGTTTTAAAAGTCGATATTTTGGTTGATCAATCCCATCTGTAATTACAGCTTTTAAACTATTACTTTGCCGATATACAAAAATTAAAGTTTGATATTGCCGAAATATATTAAGCTATTCGTAGGTAATTTTGCTGAAGAATACCATGCTTACAGATCGACAATTCAGGGATTACTGTGATCGCCTTAAGCTATCAGAGCAAACAAGAGAAATTTTGGGAAAGGTTCGCACATCTGAACCCGTGAGAAAGGTTAAAGGCACTACCAGAAATGTACATGGACCTCTAATTATAGTCAACCTGTAAATAGTAGTTTGCAAACTGTAGATATCAAAGTAGGTTCATCTTTTCTACTTGATGGCAAATGTTTGACTGTCGATCACATGGGAGACAGTAAAATATTTCTCAGTGGACAAGAAGGATTAATTCAGTGGACGCATCAACAATTTCAACAATTAGTTGAGCTAGGAGAAATTACCAATCTTCAAACGGGTGCGCTCAAAAGTAGTTGCTGCTCCAGAAAGGCGATCGCAAGTTCCAGGTGCTTGTTTTCCTAAAAAGAAAACGACAATGTATTAAAAGACCTTAATTAAATACATTGCCATGAATGAAAAG
>JASJDB010000413.1 GCA_030065315.1 Xenococcaceae cyanobacterium MO_167.B52
TCAAAAAGGGGTGAAAGCCTTGCCAGACGCTGATTTTACATCTTCGATGTAAAATCAGCTGAAACCCAGCTATATTAAGGATCTAGCTATTTTGATGTAAAACTATTGATATATAAGGCTTTCACCCCTTTTTGAACCTTTGTTTTTGTCTAAGTCCCGCTAATTCAAATCCAAGTACCACATACTTTACCCATTTTATGTATCAATCCATCAGCAGTTTTTTCCCCAACTCCTAGTAAAAAAGGTAAAATTGGAGACAAAAAAGTGATCAAAGTTGCTACATTTATTTGCATCGTTTTTCATGTAGCGAATTTTGATTACATTATAAAACCGAATCTCATATCTGTTATCAATAATCGGCAATCTTGCCTTACAACTCCAAGCAGAAGGAGTGGAATACGATGCTTCTCTATATTATTCGTCTTTACTTAGATGAAGATGTTAGTGTTTTGGTAGCTGATTTACTCAACGCTAGATGATTTGATGTTCTAAGCGTGAGACATGCAGAAAGGCTTCAAGCAAGTGATGCAGAACAACTTGCTTATGCTGTTAGTCAACAAAGAGCTTTAGTTACCCATAACCATAGTGATTTCGAGAAGCTCATTCAAACCTATTTTGCTACAGAACAAAAGCATTATGGCGTAATTTTAGCCGTTCGTCGTCCACCTCAAGCAATTGCACAAAGACTGCTAGCCATCCTCAATCATGTAACAGCAGATGAAATGGAAAATCAAGTTCGATATATATAAGAGGCATTAATTAGCGATCACTTTTTCCTAACTTGTTTCTTTTAATTATGCGGTCAAATGCGATCGCTATTTAATGAGTTTGTTAAATTGCAAACAAGATTGCTACAGTTATAATCACAAAAAATAAGTAACCCATAGTAAAAAGATGCTTATTTAGCAGCAGAAGCCAAAGCATTTGAAACAATGTCTCATAATAAATCCGCTTACCAAAGTATACTTTTAGTTTAAAGCATAGAATTAGCTTAAACCTTTCTGAATTCTATACGCGCAGCGACTACCGAAGGTCGTTCTGCATTCTAAATTCCCACAAATTTAAAGTGTTGTATCTAAACAGGATTTAGTATCAACCACTTCAAAGCAGCGATCCTATTCTGTAAGACAAGCTGATGAAAGCCAAGCAATAAAAAGACGAGTAAAAACATCGTATTGCCAAGATACCCCTTTGACAGAAAAATTATTGCGATCGCTTTTTCTGTCTTCAGTTAATACTAAAATTTTTGTCCCGTACTTAGATATATAGCCTTTATCAAATAAGTGAGGTACGGTCGATGAACGATGAACGAAAACCAAGATATCTGTTGTATCTCATTAAAATAAAAACCGCTATAGATAGTCAACAAGCCTTTAAAAAATTACAACTAGTCAAAAAGTTTTGATTAAAGGTTTAGAAAAAAAATTTTCATTAAGTAGTAAAAAAACTTTTACGTTGAAGATTTTAATAAAATACTAAAAGAAAGAAATTTAAAAATACCAATGCCAAAATGGCAAAATTTTAACGATAAAATGCCATATTGGCAATAAATTTATTGGATAAAAAAGATGCCAAAATGACAACATTAATTTGATTTTTACTCCTATAATGTTGATAACAACAAACAAAGGTTGTTAACCCAAAAGATTCTTTTACTAGGAGAAATCACATGAATATTTCCGATCTCAATTATTTGGAAGTTGTTAATTCTGAAACTGGCAACGCTGTTACTGGTGCTGGTGATATTAAATTCACAGTCCAAAAAGTAGTTAATCTAAATAAGAAAGTTCGCCTTGATATCAACAAAAAAGTTCATACTGATGTAAAAGTTAAAGGTCAATTGGCTACTTCTGAAGCTGATGCTGAAGTTTTTGGCTATAAAGATGCTCTAGCTGAAGTTGATGCCTTTACTTTGGTTGATAAGAAAAAAGGTTACACTTTTGCTTACGCTGAATCTACTTCTGCTGGAGACGGTGGTAAAGATTACCATTACTAAGCTTTTAGATCTAGTTATTCTAGTTAACTATTAATCCTTAGTTTCGTGATCAAACTAATGTTGGTTTTACGGCAACAAATAATCAATCGTTAGCTGAAACCCCGATGATCTTTATTTTCCATAAAGATACCGCTAGAAGCCAAAACTAATAGCGGTAAGGAACATGATAATAATTTTGCTGGAAGCTTAACTAATCAAAAAAGCTTTCAGCAAATTCATACTACTTATACTACCTTATCTTGTGGTAGAAAGCAGAATTTTATTACTAATAATAGCAAGATAAACTTTTATAAGTTAAGCTCAAGTCTCTTCAAAATTTGTTGGCATAACTTGTAGGAGAATTGTTTAAGTCTATATTAATGATGATCAGTTTTCTCAATATCTCAATTGAACCATTAGAAATTATTGATTTCCTCAAGCAACAAATGCTTCTCAAGGAAATTTGTCAAAATATCGTTCATCAAAAAATTATTGAAAAAGCTTCTACTGAGAGAGAGATCGTAATTACACCAGAAGAAATTCAAACGGAAGCAGACAGTATTCGTTACGGACATCGTCTAGAAAAAGCTGCTGATACTTTAGCCTGGTTGAAAGACCAAATGATAACGATGGAAGACTGGGAAGCAGGAATAAAAAACCATTTGTTAGAGAAAAAATTAGCTAAAAACTTATTTGACAAAGATGTAGAGCCATATTTTGCTCAAAATAAACTTGATTTCGATCAATTAGTTTTTTATCAAATTATTGTCCCTTATCAGAGATTAGCCCAAGAAATATATTATCAAATTGAAGAAGAAGAAATTAGTTTTTATGAAGCTGCCCATCTCTATGATATGGATGAACAACGCAGATACCATTGTGGTTATGAAGGCAAAATTGGTCGCTGGAGTTTACCTGCCTATCTTGCAGAAGCTATAGGTAACGCGAACATTGGTCAAGTTGTAGGACCAATACCTAGTCAAGATCAAAAACAGTATCATTTATTGATGGTTCAAGATTTTATTCCAGCCGAATTAACCTCTGAAAGACATGAATATATTATTAATAGGCTATTTCAAGAATGGCTGGAAGGTGAATTTAATTCCATAGTTCATAATCAATAGAAATCAACTAAACCGCATCTAGTTTGAAACCAGTAGTTTTTAACTATCTGTTCGCTCTAAAGGATCCCTAAAGGATACACCTGCGGATAAGCTCCTAACGTCGCGTCGAAATAGGAAACAGTAGTTAAAAATCAAACTACAGTTTTCTAAGTGGACAGGGTTTATAAGTAGTTATGCAACACGGCGAGAACTTACGTTAGTCTCTGCGCGATTAGAGATGCTCCCAAGATAAAAGATAAAGAGTCTCTCTCGCCATCAAAATTAATTTGATAGTTGAGTGCAGCATCTAGGGATAAAAATTCCCTAGATAAATCGAGAATACCGATTACTCTGTCGGCTATCAACTTATAGCAATTCTAAAAAAGAGGACTACAAATAAATTTCTCCCTTGTCTCCCTTGCCCCCCTTGTCCCCCCTGTCTTCCTATCAAACATCTGTAGTCAATATTTAGAGAACTGGTATTAAAGCGGGACAAACTGATTGAGACAAGGTGTCAGGTTTCAGAACCCTACTCAAAATGTTCTGGCTTAAGCCAGTAGCCCCCTATCTGATTTGCGGCATAGAGAAACTGGTATTATCTTGCCCCAAGGCAATTAATAGTCAGTTGTATTCACTATAAAATCTGTAGCCTTTAACGAAGGGATATTTTGCAAAGTAGCAAACTGTCCACCTTGACCTAATCCTTCATCGGAACCATTTTGATTATAAAAGAGTTTACCCGTATCAGCACTGTAGATAATAAAAGCAGAACTAACAGCAGCAAGCTCATCGTTAGCTACCATTTTAAATTGATCAGCGTCAATGAAACCATCTGTAGTTGGAGTAAGAACACTAAAGGTTCTCTGACTCAAAATAATCTTATCTGTATTCACTTCCAGGTCGGTAATGATATCTACGCCAATTTTAGCAGAAGCAAAAGAATCAACAGTTTTATAAATAAATTTATCTGCACCTTTATTACCTGTCAGAGTGTCATTACCTTCTCCACCTTTAATGATGTCATCACCTCTTCCACCATAGAGCCAGTCATCACCGCTTCCACCAAAAAGTTGGTCGTCATTATTTCCTCCATAGAGAGAGTCATTGCCCTTGCCCCCATGAATTAAGTCATCACCAGTTTCTCCGTAGAGAGAGTCATCACCGTTTTCTCCATAGAGAGAGTCGTCATGGCTTCCTCCGTAGAGCCAGTCATTACCAGAGCCAGCTATAAAATGATCCTTGCCATCCCATCCAAATAAGATATCATCACCAAAACTTGCATAAAACTTATCATCTTTTTGAGTACCAAATAAGAGGTCATCGTGAATTGTACCGTAAATAAAATCTGAGCCTAAATTATTAATTAAAAAGTCTCCAAACCAATAAGCTTCGCTAGAGTTAATCTTAAGTAATGTCAAAGTTGTATCATTGTTAACATTACGCTCATAAGTTCCTTTGATCAGACTGGCAACAAAATCAATCCCGTTATTGCCATCAAGATCGTAACTTTCTTGATGCTCATTTAGTTTAAAGTTATTACTGGAGTTAAGTTGAACATCACCAATTTGCTCAGAAGAAATTAAAGAAGTCTCTAGATAAAGATGGTCTATAATCTTGCCAGAGGAATCTACAACTAAAAACCCTATATTCAGTTCAGCTTCATTATATTCAAGATCAATATTGTCAATTTCATTAGCTTCTATTAATGAATCTATGACAAAATCTAAAGAGAATTTTTCCCCTTTTTTGACCTCAAAATTAGCAATAATTTGAGACTCACTTTCAGTGCTACCTTCAAATACTCCATCTATACCAAAACCGCTATTTTCAGTAACTAGTCTTGATAACTTAAGGTTATCAAAAAAAGCTTCTGTTTCAGCTTTAGCTTCGGCTATAGCTTCGCCACTTACAAGTATAGTATTAGCTTTAGTATCAACTGCAACTCCAGAGGGATTATGACTATAATTAAACAGGAGCAGATTTCCTAGAGCTCCTATATAGCTAGTATTATTTTCCATTTTTCATCCGCTTTAATAAAAGTCATTAACCATATAGCGGTTCTCATTTTAATGAGATACAACGAATATCTTGGTTTTCGTTCACGGTTCATCGTTCATTGACTGTACCTCACTTATTTGAGAAAGGCTATAGACCTACTAACTATTATTAATGTTTTTAAGGAATTTGTGTTGCCATTCTGGCGAGTTTTTTTAGTAATAAATTTTATTTGTTAATGGAAATTACTGATTAAGAATTGAGTACCATAATTCTCTCTAACTGTTCTTTTTAAAACTTATATCAAATTACTTTTTATATTAATTAATTGATAAAATAATCAAGACACATCAATATGTTGCTAGGGGTAAAGGGCAGTTTGCTCCTAGCAACAATCTATTTTACTTAAAAACTGAATTAATATTACTTACTAATTTTTGTAACTATATGATAATTTTTTATCATATAGTTACAGTTATTTTGAGATAAATTCCAGTCTATGAAAGCATAAACTTTATTGCCACCGTGAACTTCTTCTTTTTCTGGTTGGGATACTACTTCCGAATAGCTAAGATCATTAATTTGGTAAGAAGGTTGAGGTGAGGATAGTTTTGTCGATTGATTAGTTAAGGATTTTTGATTTTGATTGGCATGATTTTCTTGAAGCTGATTTATAGAAGTCTTTTGAGAATTATTTTTCATCAATCGACTATATGTTCGATAGGGAATATAGTGTAGTGGATTATAACCAGTAAAACGAAGAATTAACAGACAAGCCCAAGAATATTTACCAGAACTAATTGCTGAAACAATTAACTCAAATTTACTAGGATCTATTACTTTATTGAGTTGGGTTTGAGATTTAATTAAATGCTGACTCATATGATTTTCCATCCTTGATTTACTTCAATCTTTTTGTTTGCCTAAATTACATTTTGATTCCATCGTTTTGGAGTTTTTGGATCGGTTCTAGCCAAACATCCAGAATACGACGACGGCGAATCACAATATC
>JASJDB010000414.1 GCA_030065315.1 Xenococcaceae cyanobacterium MO_167.B52
GCGGAAATTGAGTAGTTCGGCTCATTTTTTAGCTATAATTCTGCGATTTTGCAATATAAATAACTATTCTATAATTATTAGATGCTAGATCAAAACCAGGGTTTCCCTGTCACAATGTAACACTAAGAAATCAAGCTTTTTGGCAACTTTGCGATCTCTAAAAATGATACTCTTAATCGCTAATTCCAGATTAGTCAACCATAATCTATCAAAATGGGAGACTGAGTTTAGTTAAAGTTTTTTAAACTAATTGGTTTAATTTGAACCAGAAGGAATTAAGTATTAATTATCCCTGACTCAAAAATTAGCTGAAATTAGTTAATGTTAATTAACATTATGAATAATCAAGAAAGAAATTGGCTTAATCTTTTTGAAAAAAATACAACAGAACCTACAACATGGCATGCTTTAACAACAGCATATTCTCCTGAATTAGAGATAATTCGGAGTCGTCAGTTTACCAGAGCTTTTACTACTAATTCAGACCGCAGTATTATTTATCATAAAAATACATATGTCTTACCAGATAATCAAACTAAAGAGCAAACTTGGGAAATAAAACAGCAAGAATGTAATCTTTCTGATGGAGTATTTCATCCAGAATCAGAAAATATGAGAGCTATTAGTTTTGACAATGATACAAGTATTTGGGTAGCCAAACAATTTATCAAAGATAAGATGTTTGGTTCAGAAGTTTTTTTTGAACAAGAAGATTGGCGATATAGTATTATTCCCCTCTATGAAGGAGGTAGCTTAAATAGGATTGTCTTAATTAAAGAAAATAAACAGGAATTTCCTAGTAAAGTCGATAATACTAAAATTACAGAATTATTAGGTAAATGGCAATTAACTACAACCCAAGTTAAACCAGATTTAGCAATGTCTGTAGAAAATTTTACTGAACAAAAACTTAAACTGGATTCAATAAGAGAAGATAATAAACAATGGTTTCTTCCCGAACAAGTTTTTGTTTCTCTCCCTCAAACTATTATAGAAGGGAAAAAAATCACTATCTTAGTGGGGAAACAAATCTCAGATAATTCCTATAAACAAATTCAAGTTTAATATGATGTAACTGGTAATTTAACTAGTCTAGTTTCAGAAGTTTATCACTTAGAAAAGTAACAAATAATAGCGATCACATTGCATCAATTGTACAGGAAAAACAACGCGATCGCTTACTAATTCTAGATTCCCCAATAAACCACCAGTATAGTGTTGTAATTCTTTTAAAAATACTGTTTCATCTAGCACCACCACCCACAATTACCATATCGCACTCTAAATCACGACGCACATTTTCCTTATTTAACGTCATTTTTCAACAAAAATTAAATAAATGAGATATATTTTTACTTCTTCTCTCATATTAGAGATTAGACATCATAAGAGGGGGTATGGCTAAGGTTATCCGAGATTTAGCACAATAATTAGCAATTGATAAAACCTAATTATGTTAAGAAAATTAGCCAAACCTAAAGCTTAGTTGCAATTCTTCCTAGTCTTCTTTAGCTTCTCGATTCTAAATGGTAATTTGAAAAGAATTGTCGTAATTACTACCAAATTAGTTATTTAATGTATCATAAAAACACCGATAAAGATTTACTAGGAGCTGGTCTGACTACTGGTTTAGGGGCTGGGGTTGTGACTTCATTCGCCATCAGCCAAGGACAACATCCCCTCATGGCTTTGGCAATAACTGCGATCGCAGTAGGATTTGGGATACTATGTCGTCAATACGATTTGATGTAAATCTTGAATGAAAGAAAATATTACATTACCCCAAAGAATTATGCTCCTAGGCTCTGGGGAACTGGGCAAAGAATTTGTTATTGCAGCCCAACGCCTAGGTAATTTCATAGTAGCGGTAGATCGCTATGCCAATGCTCCAGCAATGCAAGTAGCAGACGCATCAGAAGTTATTTCCATGCTAGACGGGGCAGAGTTAGAAAGAATTGTCCAACAGTATCAGCCCGATTTTATTGTCCCCGAAATCGAGGCAATTCGGACTGAAAAGCTCATAGAGCTAGAAAAAAAAGGCTACACTGTTATTCCCACCGCAGCAGCCACTAACTATACCATGAATCGCGATCGCATTCGGGAATTGGCAGCCACAGAATTGGGGATTCGCACTGCTAAATATTCCTACGCCAGTAGTTTAACCGAGCTGCAAACTGTATCGAAAGAAATTGGGTTTCCCAATGTAGTTAAACCTGTCATGTCTTCATCGGGAAAAGGGCAATCTATAGTCAAGACAGCAGAAGCGGTAGAGGAAGCTTGGAATTATGCTATTGAAGGCTCCAGAGGGGATGCTCAAAAAGTAATTGTCGAAGAATTCATTGACTTTGAAATTGAGATTACTTTACTAACAATTAAACAGTGGCAAGGTAAAAGTGTCTTTTGTCCTGCGATCGCTCATCGTCAAGAAAGAGGGGATTATCAAGAATCTTGGCAACCTGCACCTTTATCCAATGAAAAAATCGCATCTGCTCAAGAAATTGCCACCAAAATCACCGATGCTTTAGGTGGTGCGGGAATTTTCGGAGTTGAATTTTTTGTCACTAAAGAAGAAGTGATTTTTTCCGAACTTTCTCCCCGTCCTCACGACACAGGAATGGTGACGCTAATTTCCCAAACCTTGAATGAATTTGAATTACACTTAAGAGCAATACTAGGCTTACCAATTCCCGAACTAAAAGTTCTTGCTCCCTCTGCCAGCGCGGTAATTTTAGCTCATAAACATTCTACAAAAATTGCCTTCGCTAACGTTGCTGAGGCTTTAGCAATACCAGATGTAATAATTAGACTATTTGGGAAACCTGATTCTCGTCCCTATCGTCGTATGGGAGTAGCTTTGGCTAAAGGTAACACCATTGAAGAAGCTAGAGAAAAAGCCCTTACCGCAGCTACTAAAGTTCAGATAATTCACTAACTTAAATGCCTACTTTTGTCAAAATTGAAAAGGGAATTGTCAACAAAAAAATCTTTGATCAATACGTCCCTGAACATAAAGAATATGTCCAACAGCTAATTAATCAAGGGCATAAAGCCAGGACTGGTTATTGGGCAGAATTAGGGGGAGGAATGCTGCTTTTTGAAGCCTCTTCTTTAGAAGAAGCCAAAGAAATT
Organism: Xenococcaceae cyanobacterium MO_167.B52; assembly: GCA_030065315.1. Taxonomy (GTDB): domain Bacteria; phylum Cyanobacteriota; class Cyanobacteriia; order Cyanobacteriales; family Xenococcaceae; genus JASJCP01. The sequence continues at coordinate 3,130 of JASJDB010000414.1, forward strand.
GTAGCTCAAGATCCTCTAATTAAAAATAATTGCGTTTCCTATGAATTACATCAGTGGAAAATTGTAGTAGAGTAATAGTATTTTGATACTTATAGATTATCAATATCTAAATGCAACAGATAAGTGCCTAGCTTAAGATTTGCCGACCACAACTCATATTGTACCTGTAAGCTTGTTGGCATCGGATTATAGTCTAGTTGTAAATGTCTAGTATAATTCCTGAGACGAAAAGAATTATTTGGTTCTGAATCATTGCTATTTAAGGAATAACGACTGATACCATAAACTCCTCTCTCCAAAAAATGATGATAGCTGAATCTGTTGTTGTTCTGCATTCTCAGCATAACCTTATAAGGAGAAATTTCCAGCCATAGTAAATTTTTCTTATTCTCTAAAGAGGAAATTGTTTGATCTGCAAACCCTGTATTTTTTAATAGGCTTTCTTCATAAGAAATATCTTCTAGCTCATAAGGTTTTTTTAGAGGTAAAACAGAAGATTCTTCCGAAGTTGCTTGGTTATTTTTATTATCCAAAGAATCAGGTAAATTTTCCTGAGTCAGTAACAGATGAAACTGGTCTTTGCTTTTCTGATATAGAGATGCTTTGGCTTCGATGATATTCCAAATAGGAAGATCGGTAGAAATAAACGACAGATACACAATCTTATGACGTTCGGTGGGCATGAGGAGGAGTATTAAAACTGTAACTTACCATCCCCAACATATCCTGAGATTACGGTGATTGGTGGATAAAAAAGTATTTTGGAAAAGACTTGCCAAATTCTTGTTTTATCGCTATGATTAGTAACTGTTGAGATTAATCCTCGGTAGCTCAGCGGTAGAGCGGTCGGCTGTTAACCGATTGGTCGTAGGTTCGAATCCCACCCGGGGAGTAACAAATTTAATATTTGTTGATTTGTACAGTAACTAATTATTTGTCATCGGTAACAAATTAGTGTCGCTTTAATAAATTGTTTGTCAGGGATAACAGCTTAATTGTCAGCACTTACGATAAGTAAGATTTCAGGAAAGGGTGGGATTCGCTTTCATTTTCTTATCATCAAATAAGATATTCTTCTTGCTCGAAGATGATTCAGTAACCACTACTATAGTAAACCCATACCCTTATTGCTGGGAGCGCACCTTATTCCTATCTTTCGATAGCAGCATCAGGGCGAGTAGTTACCAGGGTCAGAAAGCAAGATTATTTTTGACAATAACCAAACTAACCCAAATTTTCGTAGTACAGAGGTTTTATAAAACATGAACTACGGCGCGATTCTTTTTATTGATTAAGAATGGAATACTTTCACTTTCAAAGTAGATTGTGACGCAATCTGTAAATAATGCGATCAAAGCAACTGGAGCCTTTCAACCCATCTCATCAATCAAAGTAGATTGTGACGGGGATATCAGCAAAAATCAAGTCTCCAGCTTCAAGTTCTCTTTCAATCCATCTCATCAATCAAAGTAGATTGTGACAACAGCAAGCTAGAACTATTATCAAGTATTCATTTCTATGATAACTTGCGGGGTAAAAACCCATAAAGTTCATTTCAGCCACAGGCTTCAAAAATACTAGATTTTGAAAATAGCCACAACCTATATTTGGCAATAGTTCTAGGACTTGCGCGGTACAACCATATAAAAACAGTCGATCTCACAAGCTTCAAACCAAGATAGAGAGAGGATTTCCCCTTGGTCGGGGATGATTCAGTAGCCATTACAGCAGTAGACCCGCGCCCTTTTTGCTGGGAGTGCGCCTTATTCCCGTCTGAAGACGGCAGCATCAGGGTGAACAGCTACCAGGGTCAGAAAGCAGGATTATCTTGCAATAATCAAACTAACCCATATTTTTCATAGTACAGAGGCTCAAATAGAGCATGAACTACGGCACTATTGATATATTCAATCTTATGTAATTTTCAAGGTACTGAATTAAGCTCAAGATTAAGTTTTATTGACTACTTTATATCCTGAAATTGCCATATTTTGGGCTTTTTCTGTGGGACTGCCTCGAACAGGTTGTTTAACTTCTTTGATAGCAATACCTAATTTACTAGCTTGAGTAGTAATGTCCTCAATTAATCTACCGTAACTCCAATTATGGATGTTAATTCGATATTGTTTGGCATATTTCTTTTGTCCTTCTTCGTAGCCAGGAATTTTGACTTCGGCTCTAGCTTTAACTTCACTTTGAACTATTTCTCTCATATCTTCAATTTTAGGTACAGCTATGACACATACTTGATATTGTTTGGCTAATTCCACAATTGCTTTGGCGATTAATCGATCTACATACTCTCCTAAATTAGACTCGCCTTTTTGATTGTCAGCAGAGCGTTTTTGAGCTTTGTGTCGGAGATGAGATGAAATTTGTTTTTGTTGTCTTTGGCGGTTAAGCAATCTGTAATCTTTACCTAGTAGTTGTTTGATACTGCGAAAGGCAATTACATCTTTTGTACTTCTTTGCTTCTTTTTCTTTTTTAGCTAATTGTGTGCCTTCTGCTGACCAAAATCTAGTGTCTACGGTGCAATATAAAACTAAACGATTGGCGTTCCAAGGTTCGCCTTGATGTTTATCTTTTTTCCAGGCTAGTTTTGCCGATCGCAAAGTAAATAAACCGCTAGAATGACTATCTTTTCCTTCTTTCTTGATTTGTTGGTCTTCTAGAAAGCGTTGAAACCAATGTAGCTGTCGGTGGTCACAATATATCTGAAATTTATGATCGCTTAACCCATTGAATTTTAAAAATAAGCGATCGCGATCACCATTGAGATAAGAAGATAATCTTAAAAATAGTAAGGAGTATCTATACTGTTTTTTGATGCTAAAGAGAAATATTAGCCAAATTAAAAACTGCTTATCAATGCCAGACCATTTTAAATCTTCGTTGGTTTCAAAGGTAATTGGGAAAGGTAAAGACTTGGGTTTTGTTAAAAGTACATCTTGCCAAGAACGAGCTTCTCGATTATTTTCTGGAACTGTAGTTGCAG